>JBOIAH010000469.1:0-1023 GCA_050739055.1 Steroidobacteraceae bacterium
ACCCGACGCCGCGCAGGGTCTTGAACAGCGGCGCCCCAGGCACGGTGTCGAACTTGGCGCGCAAGCGGCACATGTATACGTCGAGCAGGTTCGCCTCGTTGCCATGATCGGACGACCAGCAGCGGTCGCAGATCAGCTCGCGCGTCAGGATGCGGCCGACGTTCTGCATGAACAGCTCCAGCAGCGCGAACTCGCGGTTGGTCAGCTCGACCGGCTCACCGGCCAGATGCACCGTGTGGCCGATGAGATCGAGCCGGATGCCGCGGTGCTCGAGAATCGCCTCCTTGACCGCCGACTGACGTCGCAGCAGCGAGCGCGTGCGCGCCAGCAGTTCTTCCAGGCTGAACGGCTTTGGCAGGTAGTCGTCCGCGCCGAGATTGAGGCCGTTGATCCGGTCCTGGACCGCGTCGCGGGCGCTGAGAATCAGCACCGGCTCGTTGAAGCCCGCCTTGCGCCACTGCCTGAGCAGCTCGAGCCCATCGCCGTCGGGCAGCCCGAGATCGAGGATGATGGCGTCGTAACTGCAATTGCACAGCGCGTCGCGGGCCTCGCCGCACGACTTGACCCACGAGACCGCGTAGGAGCGTTCCCGGAGCGACTTCTCGAGAAACGCACCGATGCGGTGCTGATCTTCGACGATGAGGATCTTCGTGACGGCAGCCTGGGTTGAGCGTGCGCCGGAAATGATAGCGCCGGGGGCCGCAGGCGTCACCGGCGCGCCGGCCCGGCAATCCTGCTACGGTTGCGGCGCGCTCCAGGCCTTGGCGAAGGAGCTCTTGCCATCGGTGTAGGTGGTCCAGACGTTGCGGGTCGCCGGATCGACCGCCACATTCCGGGCGGTCGCGGCGGTCGCCAGGTCCCCGAGCCTGCGCAGGCTGCCGCGCGCCTGCACCACCGACATGTGCCCAGTTCCGGCGCAATACAACAGGCCGCTCGCCGCATCGAAGGCGATCTGATCCACCTCGGGGGTGATGTCCACGGCGCCCGTGACGGCGCCGGTCGCGGTGTCGATCGCCACCAGCC
>JBOIAH010000470.1:0-2431 GCA_050739055.1 Steroidobacteraceae bacterium
CCTCATGAGTCAGGCCCTGCGCAAAATCACCGGCAGCGTGTCGCGCAGCAACTGCATGCTGATCTTCCTGAACCAGATTCGCATGAAGATCGGCGTGATGTTCGGCAACCCGGAAACCACGACGGGCGGCAACGCGCTGAAATTCTATGCCTCGGTGCGCCTGGACATCCGCCGCATCGGCGCCATCAAGAATGGCGACGAGGTGGTCGGCAACATGACACGCGTGAAGGTGGTGAAGAACAAAGTGGCCCCGCCGTTCCGCGAGGCCGAGTTCGAGATCATGTACGGCCAGGGCATCTCGCGCGAGGGCGAGATCATCGAGCTCGGAAGCTCGCTCGGGCTCATCGAGAAGTCCGGAGCCTGGTATGCCTACAAGGGCAGCCGGATCGGCCAGGGCAAGGACAACGCGCGCGCCTACCTGCAGGCGAACAAGGAGGTCGCGCGCGAGATCGAGGATCAGGTGAGGGCGCGGCTGCTGCCGCCCCGGCCGCCGCGTATCGCCGAACCGGCCGCCAACACGGCCTGAGGGCGCACGCTGCGGCCCGGTCCGGCCGGGTCAGTGAACGGTCGGATTCGTCTGTTGCCGCTGCGCGCGCTCGACCATCTCCCTGGCCTGGGCTTCCGCGGCCCTCAGCTCCTGTGGGGTTCCGCAGACCAGTTCTCCTCCCAGACGCGATCCCAGCACTTCCTGCCTGCGGCAGAAGTACACCGAGCCGTGGCGCATCTCCTTGCGATAGCCTTCCGAGAGCAGACGCTTTTCCTCCTGCTCATCAGCCGAGTCGGCGGGTTTCGCGGCGGCGGCCGGCGCCACGGCTGGAGCCGGTGCCGCGGCCCGGGCCGACGCGGCTGCGGTGGTGGGGCTCGCGGCCGGCGGGGAAGTTGGCGGGTCCGCCAAAGCAACCGACATTCCGCCGACACCGACACCGACGCAGGCCAGAACTCCAACTACGAAGCGCATGATCTTCCTCTTTGGACAGGGGTGAATGAGCGGCGGCTACGCCCATGAGGAGTGCCGCCGATGCCGCACTATACTTGAACCGATGCCCCCACTGCGCGCACGCAAAGTGACAAATGAGGACCCCCGCACGGACGCGGGGCGCGCCGCGGATCCGGGCGCCGCGCGCGCGGCGGCTATTGCGCTGCTGGCCCGCCGGGATTTCGCCAGCGGGGAACTGCGCGAGCGGCTCGCCTCGCGGGGCTTTGGGGCTCCCGCCCTGGCCGCGGCGGTTGCGGCCCTCACCGCGCAGGGCCTCGTGAACGATGAGCGCTACGCGCACAACTATGTCGCATACCACGCCGGCCGGGGCCAGGGCCCGATCCGCATAGGCGCGGACCTGCGCGCCCGCGGCCTGCCCCAGGGGCTCATCGACACGGCGCTCGAGGGCGGGCCGGACTGGCCGGCGCTGGCCCGCGACACCCGTGCCCGCAGGTTCGGCCGGCAGTCGCCCGGGAGCTGGCGCGAGAAGGCGCGGCAAGCGCGCTTTTTGCAGTATCGAGGGTTTTCGTCGGATCATATCCGCGCGGCCACCGGCGCCGCTCCCGACCTGGACTGAAGGACTTTGGGTAAACCGTCTTACATGAGTGCGGCGGACGTGCGGGGCGCGTTCCTGCAATTCTTCCGCTCGCAGAGCCACATGGTCGTGCCCTCGAGCTCGCTCGTACCCAGCAACGATCCGACATTGCTGTTCACCAACTCCGGCATGGTGCAGTTCAAGGACGTGTTCCTCGGCAGGGAGCAACGCGATTACCTGCGCGCCGCCTCCAGCCAGCGCTGCGTGCGCGCCGGCGGCAAGCACAACGATCTGGAAAACGTCGGCTACACGGCCCGCCACCACACGTTCTTCGAGATGCTCGGCAACTTCTCCTTCGGAGACTATTTCAAGCGCGAGGCGATGCACTTCGCCTGGGACTTCCTGATCTTCAACCTGGGTCTGGACCCGGCGCGGCTGTGGTGCACCGTATACCGCGAGGACGACGAGGCGGCTGACATCTGGCTGAAGGACATCGGCGTCAGCCCGCGGCGTTTCGCGCGCCTCGGCGAGGCTACCAACTTCTGGACCATGGGAGACTTAGGTCCGTGCGGCCCGTGCAGCGAGATCTTCTACGATCACGGGCCGGAGGTCCCAGGAGGCCCGCCCGGCTCGGCGGACGAGGAGGGCGATCGGTATGTTGAGATCTGGAACCTGGTCTTCATGCAGTACGAGCGCGGCGCGGACGGCAAGCTCACCCCGCTCCCCAGGCCCTCGGTGGACACCGGCATGGGGCTCGAGCGCATCGCGGCCGTCATGCAGGGGGTGCATTCCAACTACGACACCGACCTGTTCAAGAACCTGATCCGCGCCGCGGGGAGGCTGGCGGGCACCCCGGTGCTCACCTCGAGCTCGCTGCGGGTGATCGCGGACCACATCCGTGCCTGCACGTTCCTGGTAGT
>JBOIAH010000471.1:0-2486 GCA_050739055.1 Steroidobacteraceae bacterium
CCACCGAAAAGGTGTAATAGAGCGGGCGCCCGAGCCACAGCGTGACGCCACCGTAAGCGAGCGCGGCCAGCTGCAACGTCACGATGACGGCGATGTCGCGCGCGAGGGCCCGGCGGCGCTTCCCGGGATTGGCGACGATCAGGGTGAGCGTCGGGCCGAGGACGACATCGACCACAACCAGGATCGCGGCCACGTGCAGCACGCTCGTCAGATACCAGCCGGGCCAGCGATACCAGCCCAGATAGAGCGTGCTCAGGACCAGGGTCAGCGCGCTGGCGCTTCCCGAGAGGTGCAGGCCGAAGGCTTTGAGGCGGAATTTCATGACGTCTCAGACGAACCTTTCGCAGGCTGCTCCCCCGGCGGTACGTCTTCCGGCGCGGCCGTGCTCTCGCCGGGAATCGCGCGCTGCTCCGAGAGCCAGGCGCCGAGGTCGATCAGCCGGCAGCGCTCGCTGCAGAATGGACGCCACGGCGCGGCCTCCCACTGAAGCTCCCGGCGGCACGTCGGACACTTGACCCGTACCGAGCTCATCGGCGAAAAGCGCCTATGTCAGGTGCAGCAGCTGAGCTTGAACGGGACGTCCGCCTCGGTCTGCGTCGGCCGCGTGGTCAAGCCGTTCCAGGTCAGGAACCGCACGTTGCAGCGGTGGTGACTGCCGCTGATCTCCGGGTACAGCCCGGCGGACGCCGGCAGTGAAATCCGCAGCAGCTGCAGCGGATCGTCCCGCTCGAAAGTGATGTTGAAGGTGCCGCCCCTCGCCACCTCGTGGCGGGCGCGACCGTTCTGGCGCGTGAGCCACAAGAGCTCCGCGATCCCGTCGCACATCGGACGCAGCAGCCCCAGCCACTGATTGAAGGTGCGCAGGCGCGCCTCATCCGGCTGGGACAGCCAGAAGTAGTAGTCCGGCAGATCAAACTCGCAGGTGCCGCCCGGGATCGCGGTGCGATGCTTGATGGCATTGACGAATTCCGAGTCCCGCAGCGGCTGCAGGAACGCCGATCCTGCGTTCATCAGGTCGGCGCGCAGCCGCAGCAGGTTCGACATCAGCGTCTTCAGCCGCTGGCCGTCCACGCCGGGATTGGACTGGAACTCGTTCAGCGTCTTGAGCTGACTCTCCAGCTCCTTCAGCACATCCGCGCGTACGTCCCCGCGCGTGGTGATGGCGAGGATGTCGATGAGGCTGGACATGGCGGCGCGGCTGCCCCACGGGCTGGCCGTCTCGTTGTGGTAGAGCGCCTGGTTATAGAGGAAATCCAGGCGCATGAACGTGCGCATGCGCTCGTTCAGCGGCTGCTCGAACACCAGCGTCTGCGCCGGGTCCACGGGCACTGCGGCGGCACCGGCCTCGGTTACGGCGGATTCATCCATGCGCGTATTGTGCTTGACGCACGCAGCGCCCGTAAACGGCGCGCCGGTGCGCAATCCGCGGCTCGGTCCTTCAGGCGCGTGGCTGGCGGGCGAGCTCCAGGTAGCGCGCGTGCAGGGCCGCGACCTGGTCGCGTACCGCGGTCACGGCGTCGTCGTTCCGGATGACGTCGTGAGCGGCCTTGAGGCGCGCGTCGCGCGAGGCCTGTGCGTCGAGGATGGAGCGGACCTCGTCGGGGGTCGATTGGTCGCGAGCCTGCAAGCGCCGGATCTGCAGTTCCTCGGCGCAGTCGATGACCAGCACGCGATCCACGTGCGAGCCGAGGTTCTTCTCCACCAGCAGCGGGATGACGAGTATCTGGTAGGGGCCTCCGGCCGCCGCGGAGCGCGCCTCGAGAGCTGCGCCGATGGCCGGATGCGTCAGGGCCTCGAGATCCGCGCGCGCGCGGTGATCGGAGAACACGATGTCGCGCAGCGCCGGGCGATCGAGGTGACCGTCGGGCGTGAGAATCGACGGGCCGAACCGCTCCACCAGGCGCTCGAGCGGCGGCTGGCCGGGCTCGACGACCTCGCGCGCGACCTCATCGCTGTCCAGGATCGGCACGCCGAAAGCAGCGAAGAATTCCGCGGCGGTGGACTTGCCGCTGGCGATGCCGCCGGTGAGGCCGACCCGGAACACGCGCGTGCCGGCGGCGGCGCTCATGGATAGGCGAACAGGCCGAGATAGCCTGCCACGAGCCGGTGACCGAACATCAGCGCGAGCCAGGCCGCGATGGCGAGAAACGGGCCGAAGGCGATGGGGGTCCCGCGGTGTTGCCCCCGGAGGGTGAGCACCGTGATGCCGACTACCGCGCCCAGCGCGGCGGCGATCAGGACGACGGGCAGGAGCATCTGCCAGCCGAGCCACGCACCGATCGCGGCGAGAAGCTTGAAGTCGCCATACCCCATGCCTTCCTTCCCGGTGAGCAAGCGGAACAGATGATAGACGCTCCACAGGCTGAGGTAACCCGCCAGCGCGCCGATCAGGCTCGAGCGCACGTCAACCGGCACCGGGGCGCCGCCCGCTGCCGGCCCCCACAAGCTCAGAGCGAGGCCTGTCCACAAGAGCGGCAGCGTGAGGC
>JBOIAH010000472.1:0-2214 GCA_050739055.1 Steroidobacteraceae bacterium
CCCGGGTGCCGCTCGCGCTGCGCGCTCGCCTGCCGCTCATCTACTGCGGCGGGCGGCTGGTGGCGGTCGCGGATCTGTGGCTCGACGCATCGGTGCAGGCGGGTCCGGCGACGCAGCGGCGCGCGCGCCTCACGTGGACCGATCCGGTTCTGTAGCCAAATTGCTGAAACTGGCCTGCGGCCGTTGCCAGATGTGATAACCTGCTGGCCCGTCGTCGCTCCCGGCATTTGTGGAAGCGGCTTCACGCGACGGGAAATTCCTCAAGTCTCATATGACGCGTTTTGTATTCGTCACCGGTGGCGTCGTGTCCTCGTTGGGCAAGGGCATCGCCGCCGCCTCGCTCGGGGCGATTCTCGAGGCGCGCGGCCTGAAGGTCGCGATGGTCAAGCTCGATCCGTACATCAACGTCGATCCGGGCACCATGAGCCCGTTCCAGCACGGCGAGGTGTTCGTCACCCAGGACGGCACCGAGACCGATCTGGACCTGGGGCATTACGAGCGCTTTGTGCGCACCACCACCGGGCGCAACAGCAATTTCACCACCGGCCGCATCTACGAGCGCGTCATCGCCAAGGAGCGCCGCGGGGACTACCTGGGCGCCACCGTGCAGGTCATTCCGCACATCACCGATGAGATCAAGCGCAGCATCAAGCTCGGCGCCGACGGCTCGGACGTGTGCATGGTGGAGATCGGCGGCACGGTCGGCGACATCGAGTCGCTCCCCTTTCTGGAGGCCATCCGCCAGCTGGGCGTGGAGCTCGGACGCAACAACTGCGTGTACCTGCACCTGACGCTGGTGCCCGTCGTGGGCGGGTCGGGGGAGATCAAGACCAAGCCGACCCAGCACTCGGTGAAGGAACTGCGCGGCATCGGCATCCAGCCCGACGTGCTGCTGTGCCGCTGCAAGCATCCGCTGCCCGAGGAGCAGCGGCGCAAGATCGCGTTGTTCACCAACGTCGAGGAGCGCGCGGTCATCTCGGCGGTGGACGCCGACGATATCTACCGCATCCCGATCCTGCTGCACGAACAGGCGCTCGATGACATCGTGGTCGAGAAGCTGCGCCTGCAGGTGCCGGCCACGGATCTCGCCGAGTGGCGCCACGTGGTGAGCGCCCGCGGCAACCCCGACGGCCAGGCGGACATCGCGATGGTCGGCAAGTACGTGCAGATCCGCGATTCCTATCTGTCGCTGCACGAGGCGCTGATGCACGCCGGGCTCAAGAGCCGCTCGCGCGTCAACATCCACTACGTCGAATCCACCGACCTCGAGCAGCACGGCACGCACGTGCTCAAGGGCGTGGACGCGATCCTGGTGCCGGGCGGGTTCGGCGAGCGCGGCATCGAGGGCAAGATCCAGGCGGTGCGCTACGCGCGCGAGCACGGCGTGCCGTATCTCGGGATCTGTCTCGGCATGCAGGTGGCGATCGTGGAGTTCGGGCGCCACGTGCAGGGCCTCAGCGATGCCAACAGCACCGAATTCAACCGCGCGACCCCGCACCCGGTGATCGCGCTCATCTGCGAGTGGCAGGACCCGGTGCACGGGGCGCAGACGCGCAGCGAGGCGTCCGCCAAGGGCGGCACCATGCGTCTCGGGGCGCAGGAGGTGGTACTGGGCGCAGGTACGCGGGCGCGCGAGATCTTCGGCCGCGACCTCATCATGGAGCGCCACCGCCACCGCTACGAGTTCAACAACAACTACCTCGAGCGCTACCGCCAGGCGGGCATGCGTTTCTCGGGGTTCTCGCGCGACGGGCTGGTGGAGGTGATCGAGCTGCCCAATCACCCCTGGTTCGTCGCTACGCAGTTCCACCCGGAGTTTACCTCCACCCCGCGCGACGGCCATCCGCTGTTCACCGGCTTCATCCGTGCGGCTCGCGCGCAGCGCGCCGCCCAGCTCCCGCAGGCCGCGGGAGCCTGACGCACCGGCATTCCCGCCGAAGGTCTAGCGTGCAGCTGGCAGGACATGAAGTCGGGACCGGGCAGCCGTTGTTCCTCATCGCCGGCCCGTGCGTAATCGAGAGTCCGGCGCTCACCCAGGAGATCGCCGGCCGGCTGAAGGAGATCACCTCGCGGCTCGGCATCCCCTACATCTTCAAGGCTTCCTACGACAAGGCGAACCGCTCCTCGCGCGAGAGCTTCCGCGGTCCGGGCATCGAGGCCGGCCTCAAGGTGCTCTCCGACGTGCGCCGCGCGATCGGGGTGGCGGTGCTGACC
>JBOIAH010000473.1:0-11771 GCA_050739055.1 Steroidobacteraceae bacterium
GGCTTGCGCTGCGGGCCGAGCCCGGCCTGCACGCCGCCGCGTTGCGCTACTTCGAGCGCCAGGGGGTGTTCGCCGACGCCGTGTGCGCCCTCATCGGGGCGGCGCCTCCGGCGGCGCTGGCAGCCGCTGCGGCCGCCGGCAGCGCGGGGGAGGGGGAGCTGCTGCTCGCCTGGAGCCGTCCGACGGAGACGCTCGTCTTCACGACCGACGTGGTGCGCCTCGCGGAGTTGCAATCCCGGCTCGCGGGAGTCCCCGGCGGGTGCTGTGTGGACTTGAGCGGCGGATTGCGGGTGTTACGCGTGACCGGGGAGCGCGTGGCGGAGCTCCTGTGCCGCCTGGGCAGCGCCTGCGTACCGCGGTTGAACGAGGCGCGGCGCAGCCGGCTCGCGGAAGTGCCGGTGCTCGCACTGTGCGTTCAGGAGGGCGAGACGCTGCTCGCGGTGGACCGCGCCTACGCGCCGCACCTCATGGGGTGGATCCGCGAGACGCTCGCTGATTTCCAAAAGAGCGCCTGAGACGGGTGAGGCCGCGCGGCTGTGCTTCAGTTCGCCGCGGGCGTCGCCAGCAGTGTGCGGCTCAGGGCCTCCCGCCAGCCGGCGATGAGCGCCGCGCGTTTGTCCGGCGCCATGCGGGGCGTGAAGACCGCCGCCGTCCTTGAGGTCGCCGTGACCGCGGCTTGGTCGGCCCACACGCCGGCCGCAAGGCCCGCAAGGAACGCCGCACCGAGAGCGGTGGTCTCGAGCTCGATCGGGCGCTCGACCTGCGCCTCGAGCACGTCGGCCAGGAACTGGCAGAACCAGTCGTTCGCGGCCATGCCGCCATCGACACGCAAGGCCGCCGCGCGCGGCGCGCCGTCGCGCGCCATCGCCGCGGTGAGATCGAGCGTCTGAAAGGCGACCGACTCGAGCGCGGCGCGGGCCAGATGCGCGCCGGTGGTGTCGAGCGTGAGCCCGCAGAGCAGGCCGCGCGCACCGGGTTGCCAGTGCGGCGCGCCGAGGCCCACGAACGCCGGCACCAGGTACACCCCATGATCGTCCGGGACGCTCGCCGCGGCCGCGGCGCTCTCGGCCGCGTTGCCGATGACCTTCAGGCCGTCGCACAGCCACTTCACGGC
Source organism: Steroidobacteraceae bacterium (assembly GCA_050739055.1). GTDB lineage: Bacteria > Pseudomonadota > Gammaproteobacteria > Steroidobacterales > Steroidobacteraceae > 13-2-20CM-66-19. The sequence goes on from JBOIAH010000473.1 coordinate 1,115, forward strand.
CGCGCCCGCCACGAAAATCGAGCCTTCGAGCGCGTAGCTGATGCGCCCGCCGATGCGGTACGCGGGTGTCGTCAGCAGGCGGTTCGCGGAGCTCACCGCCTCCTCGCCGGTGTTCAGCAGCAGGAAGCAGCCCGTGCCGTAGGTCGACTTGGCCATGCCGGGCCCGAAGCACGCCTGTCCCACCAGGGCCGCGTGCTGGTCGCCCGCGATGCCGGCTATGGGGAGCGGATGCTCGAGGAGGCCCGGCGCGGTCGTGCCGTACACCTCGCTGCTGTCGCGAACTTGCGGTAACAAGGGCGGCGGCACGCGGATCAGCCGCAGCAGCTCCTCGTCCCACTGCTGTCGATGGATGTCGAACAGCAGGGTGCGCGAGGCGTTGGTGACGTCGGTGGCGTGCACGCGCCCGCCCGTCAGGCGCCACAGGAGAAACGTATCGATGGTGCCGAAGGCGAGCTCGCCGCGCTCGGCACGGGTGCGCGCGCCGGGCACGTGATCCAGCATCCAGGCAACCTTGGTCCCGGAAAAATAGGGATCGAGCAGCAGCCCGGTGCGCTCCCGCACCAGCGGCTCGGCCCCGGCGCGCCGCAGCGCAGCGCATTCTTCGGCGGTGCGCCGGTCCTGCCAGACGATGGCGCGATGAATGGGCTTGCCGCTGCCGCGCTCCCAGATCACCGCGGTCTCGCGCTGGTTGGTGATGCCGAGCGCCGCGATGCCGCGCGCGCCGGCGCCGCCAGCGCAGCGGGCGATGGCCTCGCGCAGGGCGTCGAGCGTGTCGCGCCAGATTTCCTCGGCGTCGTGCTCCACCCAGCCGGAAGCCGGGTAGTGCTGCGGGAGCTCGCGCCGCGCGCTCGCCAGCGCACGCGCCTGCGAGTCGAACACGATCGCGCGCGTCGAGGTCGTACCCTGATCGATGGCGAGAACGTGCCGCGGCTGGCTCATGCGGTGGCAGCCTCGCCGAGATGCGAGTCTTGTTCAAGCGCACGGCGCTGAAACGCAGGCCAAGCCCGCAGCCCGGCCAGGTTCTGGCGCTGGCAGCCCGGCCGTCGCATGCTCGCCGGGCATCGTGAACATTGCTCAGGGGGATCGACCATGCAGGTACTCAATTGGCTTTCGACGGAGCCGCAGGGGCAGACGGCAGTCCAACTCGCGGAGCTGACCCTCGCGCTCGTGCTCTCATCGCTGATCGGCCTGGAACGCGAATTCCGCATGAAGAGCGCCGGACTGCGTACCCACACCCTGGTCGGCGTGGCCGCGGCACTTCTCATGTTGGTTTCCAAGTACGGATTCGGCGACGTGTTGGTCGCGTACAAGATCGTGCTCGACCCGTCGCGCGTCGCGGCGCAGATCGTCTCCGGCATCGGCTTCATCGGCGGCGGCCTGATCTTCGTGCAACGCGACATCGTGCGCGGCCTGACCACCGCGGCCACTGTCTGGCTCACTGCCGCGGTCGGCATGGCGTGCGGTGCCGGACTCCCGGTCCTGGCGCTGTTCGTGACCGCGGCGCATTTCCTGGTCATGTATGGCTTCATGCAGATCGCGCAGCGGGTCCTGTCGCAGCAGACCGAGCTCGTGGTGCAGTATCGGGCCGGCAAGGGCGCCGTCCGCGAGATCATGAAGCTCTGCACCGGACGCGCGTTTTCCGTCCAGGAGGTGACAGTCCCGAAAGGCGCTGATCCGGGCGACACGCAGCAGCATGCGATCCAGCTGCGGCTCCACGGGCGTGGCGACGTCCAATCCCTGGCGGTCGCAATCGCCGACCTCCAGGACGTCACGGCCGTGCAGATGAGTGCGGCGGAGGACTCCAAGGCCTGAAGTCTGCGCAGCGCCTCGCGCACCAAGTCCCCCTCAGCTGTCCGGGCGTCTGGGGCGCCGGATCAGAGTGAGTGCCAGGGCGGCGGACGCCACCATCAGCAACAGGCTGACCGCATTGAGCACCGGGGTCGCACCCTCGCGCATGCGCCCGTACATCATGATGGTGAGCGGGGAGTCGGCGCCGACCAGCATGAGCGTCGTGTTGAAGTTCTCGAATGACATGAGGAAGGCGATCGCCGCCGCGCCGATCAGCGCCGGACGCAGGTAAGGCAGGGTGATGGTCCCCAGCACCGCGGCCCGGGACGCGCCGAGATTCAGGGCCGCATCCTCGAGCGTACGGTCGAAGCGCTTCAGCCGCGCGCTGATGGTGAGCGTGGCAATGGCGACGATGTAGGAGAACTGGCCGAGGACCACCAGCGGCAGACCGGGCCGCAGGAAATCCGCCTCGATGCCGAGCAGGTCGCTGCACAGCTCGGCCAGGCGGCTCGCGAAGGCCAGGATTGACACGCCGAGAATCACGCCGGGAATGACCAGCGGCGTGAGCATGAGCATCGACAGGGCGGCCTTGCCGGGAAACCGCGCGCGCTCCATGAGGAACGCGTTGGCGGTGCCGACCGCCACCGACAGGCCGGTGACCCACAAGGCCACGACGGCGCTGGTCCCGATGCTGCCCAGCAGCTCCTGATCGTGGAACAGTCCGACGCGCCCCGCGGCCTGGTTGCCGAAGAACCAGTCGAGGGTGAACCCATGCCAGGGTGGCGCGGGGTAGGGCGCGTCGTTGAAGGCGAAGACCGCGACCACCGCCAGCGGCAGGAACAGGAATACGAGGAACGCGCCGACGTACAGCGCCGTCGCGCAGCGCAGCCAGGCCGGACGTGGCAGGGTGGGTATCACGCGCGCCGCATCACATCCGAGAAGCGCTGGCCGGCGAGCGTCAGTCCCAGCCACACCATCGCCGTGGACAGAGCGAGCAGCAGGAAGCCGAAGGCGGCGCCCTGTTCCCAGTTGAAGCGCGTAATGAACTGCGTGTAGATCTGCTCGGTGAACCACAGCGAGTTCTTGCCGCCGAGCAGCGTCGGCGTCAGGTAGTTGCCGAGCGTGAGCATGAACACCACGATGCAGCCGGCGGTGATGCCGGGCGCGGCGTGCGGAATGACGATCTCGCGCAGAATCGACCCGCCCTTGCCGCCGAGGTCGTAGGCGGCTTCGATGAGAGAGTTGTCCAGGCTCTCGAAGCTGCCGACCAGCGGCACCACCATGAAGAGCAGCGAGGTGTAGACCAACCCCACGAGGATGGTGGCGTCGTGGTAGAGGAGCTCCACCGGCTGCGCGGTGAGCCCCAGCAGCACCAGCAGATGCGGCAGGACGCCCGATTCGCGCAGCAGGATCATCCAGCCGAGCGTACGCACGGTCTCGCTCACCCAGAACGGGATCAGGCACACGAGGAACAGCAGCGCGCTCGTGCGGCCGCGCGCGAGCTTGGCGATGGTCCAGGCAATCGGAAACGCGACCAGCAGCGTGAGGGCCGTGGCGAGCGCGGAGAGGGCCGCGGTCCTCACGAACACGCGCCAGTACAGCGGCTCGCTGAAGAAGGTGCGGTAGTGGGCGAGGCTTGCAGCGTACTTCTGCGGCGCGACGCGCTCGCGAAACGACAGCACCGCGAGATCCACGTGCGGCAGGATGATCAGGGCAAGAAGCCACAACAGCGCCGGCGCAAGCAGCAGCGCCAGGATCAGGCGGCGGGACCCGGCCGCTGTGACCGCGGTGTCAGGCATGCGTGCCGGGGGCGGGGAAACAGATCGCGCGCTGCGGATCGAAGCTGAAACAGATACGCGCGCCGGCCTGCAGGTCCGCAAAGGCTCCGGTCTGCGGCAGCGCGATGCGCAGCTCGGCACGACTGCGCAGCTCGCGCAGCAGCACCACGGAGCTGGCGCCGTCGAACAGCAGGCTGATCACCTCCCCGCTGTGCGCCGGCTGCACGGGCGGCAGGTCGGCGGGGGTGCGGCCGAGCATCGCGGCCTCGGGCCTGATGAATGCCTCGACGGGCGCTCCCGGGACAATGGTTCCGTGCCGGCGGGCGCGCACCACCCACCCTTCGCGGGTGCCGACTTGCACCAGCGGGCCGTCGACGTCGAGCGCCTTGCCGGCCAGGCGATTGCTGGCACCGACAAAACCCGCCACGAACGAGGTGGCCGGCGAGTAGTACAGCTCCTGGGGTGTGCCGAGCTGCTCGAAGCGGCCGTGGTTCATTACCGCCACGTGATCGGACAGCACCAGCGCCTCGGACTGGTCGTGGGTGATGTAGACAAAGGTCGTGCCGAAGGCGCTCTGCAGCTGCTTCAGCTCGAGCTTCATGTGTTCCCGCAGCTTGAGATCCAGCGCCCCGAGCGGCTCGTCCAGCAGCAGCAGCGTCGGCTCGAGTACCAGGCTGCGCGCGATCGCGACTCGCTGGCGCTGGCCGCCGGAGAGCTCGTCGGTGCGCTTGCCGCCCGCAGCGGCGAGGCCCACGCGTTCCAACATGGCCGTGGCGCGCCGCACACGCTCGGCACGGCCCACGCCACGGCGCGCGAGGCCGAATGCCACGTTCTGCGCCACCGACATCATCGGGAACAGCGCGAGATGCTGAAACACCATGTTGACCGGGCGCTTGTTCGGGGCCACGTGCGCCATGTCGCGTCCGCCGATGGCGATCGAGCCGAGATCGGGCTGAATGAAGCCGGCGATCATCCGCAGCAGCGTCGTCTTGCCGCACCCGGAGGGTCCGAGGATCGAGAAGAAACTGCCGCGCGCCACGCTGAAGGACAGATCGTCCACCGCCCGGTGAGTCGCGAAGCGCTTGGCGAGGGTCCGCACTTCCAGATCGGGCGCCGCACCCGCTGCGAGCATCGGGGGAGCGTTCAATCGGCCGCCTTGACCCGGTCGAGAACCGCACCCTCGATTTCTTCAAGACCCGGCGGAATCGCCGGATACCACTTGATGTTCTTCAGGCCGTCGGGGAACGTGGCCGCGAATTGCGCGCGCAGGCGCGGGTCCATCAGCTGATCGGCGCCCCGGGCGGCGGTGAAGTTGCCGATGGAGCGGGCGACCCTGACGGCATTCGTGGCGCGCATCACGAAATTGATCCACGCATAGGCGCCGGCCTCGTTGCGGCCGCGTGCCGGCAGCGCGAAGGTGTCCATCCAGGCGATCGCACCCGAGCGGGGATTGATGAACTTGATAGCGGGATTCTCCCGGTTCAGCGCCCACCCGCCCGAGTCCCACATCATCGCCGCGTATATTTCCCCGGAACGAACCCCATTGAGCAGCTGGTCCTTGTTGTCGTAGAAGAAGCGGAAGTTCGCCTTGCAGGCGCTGAGCGTCTTGCCGACCTGCTCCATGAGCTCCGTGTAGGCCTTGGTATCGCCGTACAGCGCAAACGGATTCTTGCCCGCGGCCAGCGCGAAGGCCATGAGCGTCGGGCGCTTGAGGCGTACCGCGGTCCGGCCCTTGAGCTCAGGTTTGCACAGATCCAGGTAGTCGCTGATCGTGGTGCGCCTGGAGTTGTAGAGCAGCCCCTCGGTGCCCCACACATAGGGCAATCCATAGAGCTTGCCGTTCAGCGTGGCGTTCTTCCTCACCGTATCGAGCAGCTCGGGCACGAATTCATCCAGCCGCACCTTGCTCGTATCGATGGGCCGATAGATGCGGAAGTCCTGCTGCGCCTCGGTGATCCGGTCCTGCGACGGCTGCGCCAGGTCAAAACCGGCGCCTCCCGTGGCGCGCAGCTTGGAGATCATCTCCTCGTTGTTCGAGAGCGTAACCTCGATCTGGATGCCGGTATCCTTCCTGAACTGGGCAATGAGCTCGGCGGGGACGTAGTCTGCCCAGGTAATGATCCTGAGTACCTTGGCATCGTCAGCGCGGGCTTCGGTTGCGGCGAGGAGTCCCACTGCCAGCAACGCCGCCACGCGAGTGGCGGCGTTGGCGCGTCGGACACATCGATAAGAGATGGTGATCATCGGCCGGCGCTCTCCGCGACTGTGTGCCGGCGCTGTCGTCCGGCGCGTTGACAAGCAAGTTTTTCGCGAGCTAGTCTCAAGGTGACTTTAGGACAAAGGGGTCACATGCGCTACGGTCATGTTTGACCTGCAGGGTCACCGCGGCGCACGGGGGCTATGGCCCGAGAATACCCTGGCGGGATTTGCCGCTGCGATCGAGCTGGGCGTGTGCGCGGTGGAGCTCGATTGCGGGGTCACCCGGGACGGGGTGGTGGTCGTCAGTCACGACCCTGAACTGAACCCCGACTGCACACGCGATGCGCGCGGACAGTTTCTCGCGGCGGCCGGCCCGCCGATCTTCGCCCTGACCTACGCACAGCTTCAGTCCTACGATGTGGGACGGCTACGGCCCGGCGGCGCCTACGCGGCGCGCTTCCCGCAGCAGCGACCCGTGGACGGGGAGCGCATCCCGCGCCTCGCCGATGTGCTGACCCTCATCCGCGCGCGCGGCCGCGGCCGGGTGCGCGTCGCCCTCGAGATCAAGACGTTTCCGCAGCAGCCGGATCTGACGCTGGCCCCGGAGCCGTTCGCGCAGTTGGTACAGACCGATGTGCAACGTACCGGTACTGCCGGGCTCGTCGAGATCCTGGCCTTCGACTGGCGGGTATTGAGCGCTGCGCAGCGGCTGATGCCGCAGGTCCCGACGGTGGCCCTCACCGAGGAGCAGCCGGGCGAAGACACCGTGCGTGTTGGCTCGCGACCTGCCTCGCCGTGGCTGGGCGGACTTGATCCCGTGCGCTTCGACGGCTCGGTTACGCGCCTCGTCAAGGCCACCGGCGCCTGCGCCTGGGGCCCGGACTATCTGGATCTCGATGCGCAGCGGGTGGAGCAGGCGCATGCTCTCAACTTGCGCGTCGTTCCCTGGACCGTCAACGAACCGGCGGACATGGAGCGGCTGCTCGCGTTCAATGTGGACGGCATGATCACCGACCGGCCTGATGTGCTGCGCGCGCTGCTCGAGGAGCGGGGCAGGCCGGTTCCGCCGCGGCCGCCGGAGCCCTCCTGAGATGGGCGCAGCGCGCATTCTGGTGATCGACGGAAACCGGGCCGCGATCCGCGAGCAGCAGGTCGCCGCCGGCGGTTCGGCCACCGGCGAAGGCTACGTGGAAGTGTTGCAGAGGCTCGCCGCCGTCCACTGCGACATCGTCCGCCCGGCGGACGGCGAGGTGCGGTTCGCTTCCGGGAGCGGCCTCACGAGCTACGACGGCGTGGCGATCACCGGTTCGGCGCTCAACGTCTACGACGGCGGCGCGCCCATCGAGCGGCAGATCGAGCTGGCGCGCGCCGTGTTTGCCGCGGGGGTGCCGCTCTTCGGCAGCTGCTGGGGCCTGCAGGTGGCGGTGAGCGCGGCGGGCGGCCGCGTGCGGCGCAATCCGAAAGGAAGGGAGTTCGGCTTCGCGCGCCGCATCGAGCTCGCCGCGGCCGGTCGCCGGCATCCGATGTTCAGGGGCAAGCCGCCGGTGTTCGAGGCGATCACGGTGCACCGGGATGATATCGAGCAGCTTCCTCCCGGGGCGGTGGAGCTGGCCCGCAACGACATGGGGCTGCAGGCCGTGGAATTGCGGCACGGTCCGGGCACGTGCTGGGGCGTGCAGTACCACCCCGAATACAGCTTTGCCGAGATAGCGGCCACCGCGCGGCGCTATGGCACGGCGCTCATAGAAGAGCAGCTGTTCGCCGACCGCGCGGAGCTTGAAGCGTTCGTCACCGACCTGCGCAAGCTCATGCGCGATCCGCGCGACCGGCGCCTGACCTGGAAGCACGGACTGGGCGAAGCCCTGCAGGCACAGTCGTGCCAGCTGGCGGAGCTGCGCAACTGGCTGGAGCTGCAGGTGGTACCGTACGCGCGGCAGCGCCACTGACGCTGCACCGCGCGCCTCACAAGGGACCGAAGATGAACTTTGCCGAGCACCCGGACTGTCCCGCGGCGATGTCGCTCGCGCAGCAGCTCGCCGACGCGGCGCGCGGCATCGCGCTGCGGCACTTCCGCATGCCGCTCGCGGTGGAGCTCAAGGGCGACGGCAGTCCGGTCACGGTGGCGGATCGCGACATCGAGACTCAGATGCGCCGCATGATTCGCAGCGCCTTTCCCGGGCACGCCATCCGGGGCGAGGAATTTGCCGCCGAAGGCAGCGGTGAGTTCACCTGGGTGCTCGACCCGATCGACGGCACCAAGAGCTTCGTCACGGGGTTCCCACTGTTCGGATCGTTGATTGCGCTCATGCAGAGCGGCCGGCCGGTGCTGGGGCTGATCGAGGCACCGGCGCTGGCGGAGCGCTGGGTGGGCTGCGAGGGTCGCCCGACGCTCTTCAACGGCGCGCCGGTGCACACCCGCGCATGCCACGCAGTGCAGGAGGCCGTCATCTATACGACTACGACGGAAACCTTCAATGGGCAGGAGCGCCGGTGCTTCGAGGCGCTCGCCGCCCGGGCCGCGTTGCGTCGCTTCGGCGGGGACTGTTATCTCTACGGCATGCTCGCCGGCGGGCACTGTGACCTCATTGTCGAGGTGCAGCTGAAACCCCACGACTTCATGGCCGTGATCCCGATCGTGGAGGGTGCCGGCGGCCGGATCAGCGACTGGCGCGGGGCGCCGCTCAGCACCGCTTCCAACGGCCGAGTGGTGGCAGCGGCAACCGAGGGGCTGTGGCGGCAGGCGATCGAGGAATTGAGCGCGCCCTGAAGCCTCAAAGCCGGCCAGATCCTTCAGCCTGCCAACTCCAGCTCTCCCTTGACCGCCGAGCGGAAGATGCGGGCGTAGGCCGCCGCGTCCGTCGGCCGCGGATTGCCGGCCGCCGATGGGTCGAGCGACGCCTCGTGCCCGATGACGTCCGGATTCGTGAGCGGCACGCCGATTTCCGCCAGCGAGTGCGGAATGGCCAGACGCCTGCGAAAGGCCAGCACCCAGGTGAACACCGCGGCAAATGGCTCGCCGGACAGGTTCAGCGCCCGCGCGATGAGCGGCAGATGTGACTCGATTGCCGGACGGTTGTGCACGATGACGTAAGGCAGCACGACCGCGTTGGTGAGGCCGTGATGCGTGTTGAAATGCGCTCCGACCGGATGCGCGATGGCGTGCACGCCCCCGAGTCCCTTCTGGAACGCCGTTGCACCCATGCTCGCCGCCGCCAGCATGCGCGAGCGCGCCTCGAGGTCCTTGCCGTCGTCGAACGCCCGCGGCAGGTACGTCTGGATCAGCCGCATGCCCTCGAGCGCAATGCCGTCGGCCAGCGGATGGAAGCCCGGGGCGCAGAACGCCTCGAAGCAGTGCACGAAGGCGTCCATGCCGGTGGCCGCGGTGATTTTCGGCGGCAGGCCAACCGTGAGCTCGGGATCCGAGATCACGACCGCGGGCATCATCTGCGGGTGAAAGATGATCTTCTTCTGGTGGGTCTGCTCGTTGACGACGACGCCCGCCCGGCCCACCTCCGAGCCCGTACCCGCGGTGGTTGGAACTGCGACGACCGGTGCGATGCCGCGCCGCTCGGCGCGCGTCCACCAGTCACCCACGTCCTCGAAGTCCCACAGCGGGCGGCTCTGCCCGGACATGAAAGCGATCACCTTGCCTGCATCCAGCGCCGAGCCGCCGCCGAAGGCGATGACCCCATCGTGGGCGCCCGCGCGATAGGCGCTGAGGCCGTCCTCGATGTTGGCGGCGACCGGATTGCCGCGCACCCGTGCAAAGAGTCCCGTCCCGGGCACCAGGGCGCAGGCGTTGCGCACCATGGGCGCATCGCGCAGCCCCTCGTCCGTCACCAGCAACGGCCGCCGGATGCCGAGCAGGGCGCACGCCGCCGGGAGCTCCGCGATGCGCCCCGGGCCTGCCCACACCGTGGTCGGATAGTTCCAGTTCGCCTTCAGAAGTACGCTCACGTCGTCACCCGCAGATGGAATGATTTGGGCCGGGTCAGATGCTCGTACCCGACTACCGAGAGCGTACAGCCACGCCCCGAGTCCTTGACGCCCACCCACGCGAGAGCCGGATCGAGGTAATCACAGCGATTCATGAACCAGGTGCCCGTCTGCACCTGGCCGCCAAGCGCTTCGGCCACGGCGGCATCGCGCGTCCACACCGCCGCGGTGAGGCCGAAGGCACTGTCGTTCATATGCGTCACCGCCTCCGCATCGGAGTGCACCTTCATGACGCCGGCGACCGGGCCAAAGATCTCCTCGCGCATGACCGACGAGCCGGGCGGGGCATCGAGTAGTAACTGCGGTGCGAGGTAGGGCGTGCCGGGCTTGCTGCGCGCGAATTCGCGCTCCTCGATCGCCGGCCGGGCGCCGGCATCCACTGCCGCGCGCACCTGCGCGCGCACCGCCTCGGCCGCGGCGGTACGCACCACCGGGCCGAGCGTGGTCTCCCGGTCCAGCGGATCCCCGAGCCGGTACTGCCGGATCAGCTCGATGCAGCCGCGCGTGAAGCGCTCGTAGACGCTCTCGTGAACATAGATGCGCTGCAGCCCGCAGCAGGACTGGCCGGAATTGAAGTAGGCGCCGTCCACGATATTCTCGATGGCATGCGGCAGGTCGGCATCCGCGCGGACGTAGACCGGGTCGCAGCCGCCGAGCTCCAGTCCCACGCCGATGAAACGCTCGGCGGCGACGCGCTGTACCGCCCGGCCCCCGGCCACCGATCCGGTGAAGGCCACGAAGTCGACGTGCGGATCGCGGATCACCGCCTCGGTGGCGGAGTGCCCGAGGTGCAGCACCTGGAAAAGCCCGGCCGGCAGGCCCGCGGCGGCGAAGCACTCGGCGAGGAGTTCCGCGCACAGCGGGGTTTGGGCCGAGTGCTTGAGCACCACGGCGTT
>JBOIAH010000474.1:0-2422 GCA_050739055.1 Steroidobacteraceae bacterium
GATGAGTTCACCGGCGCGGATATCCAGATGAGCTTTCCGCTGGAAGCCGCGGCGGCGCGCGCCGGCCTTCCGCTGGGCGAGAAGGTCATAGGATTCCTGGAGCGCATCCGTGCACGACCTGCCTACCAGCGGGCGCTCGAGGTGGGCGGGGCGTTCCGCTTGGCCGGATAGGCTCCGGCGGGCTGGCACACCGCGTTGGGATCGGCGACACTCACGCCCCCGTATTTCTTCGAAGGGTAGACCATGACATTGCCAGCGCGACGCCGCGGCCTGAACCTCCTGACAGTGACCGCAGCCGCCTGTGCTGCGCTGTGTGCCGGTGTGATGCCCGCGAACGCACAGCAGCCCCCGCCCGCAGCGCCGTCCGGGGCCGCCAGAGCGGCGAACAAGTCGCCGGCGAAAGCCGCCCCGACCAAGGAGGCGTCCAATCCGAAGAGCGAGGACAGCTACAGTCTTGGGGTATCCGTCGGCTCGGAGCTGCACCAGATGGGTATCGCCCCCGCCGCCGTGAGTCCCGAGCGGATTCTCCAGGGAATGCGCGATGCCCTGGCCGGCAAGGCCGAGATGAGCCAGGCCCACCAGCAGAACATCCGCAGACTCCTCGGCGCGGTGGGCGACGCCAATCACGAAAAGGCGGCCAGGTTCCTGGCCAACAACGCCAAGAAGCCAGGCGTCCTCACGACCGCGAGCGGCCTGCAATACCAGGTGCTCAACGCCGGCAGCGGCGAGTCGCCCAGGCCCAGCGACGAGGTCTCCGTGAACTATCGCGGCGCGCTGCTGGACGGCACCGAGTTCGACAGCTCCTACAAGCGCGGCGGGCCCGCGAGCTTCCAGGTCAACCGGGTCATCCCCGGTTGGACCGAGGCCCTGCAGCTCATGAAGCCCGGCGCCAAGTTCAAGCTGTTCATCCCGCCGCAGCTCGCCTACGACCTGAAGTCGCGCCCGCCGATCCCGCCCGGGTCGCTGCTGCTGTTCGATGTGGAGCTGCTGAGCGTGAAGACGCCGCCGCCTGCTCCGGCAGCGCAACCGCTGGCCACGCCGCCGGCCGCAACGCCGGCAGAGCCGAAGAAGTAGCGCCGCGGGCGCGAAAGTGCGCGATCGCGCGCCCGCGCCCGCGCCCGGCGCGCTTCAGGAATCGGCGTTTGCGCCGGGGACGAAGCGCATGGGCTTCGTCACCCCGAGGCGCGTGAGCTCCCGCAGCAGGCTCTCGGCGAGCTCGTGGCAGGCGCCGCGCTCGAACGCCGGCGCGGCCTCCCAGTCGTAGGCCCACGGCTGACACGAGCGCAGCGACTCGGGCTCATCGAGGTAACGCGGGATCACGTGGGCGTGCAGCGCGGGCTCCGCGTTGCCGAACATCGCATAGTTGATACGTAACGCGCCGGTAACCTTGAGCAGCGCATCGCCCAGCCGCGTCATGTCGGTGAGGAACGCGATGCGCTCGCGGGCGCCGAGTGCGTTGAGATTGGGCACTACCGGATCGGGCAGCAGCAGCGCGTAGCCGCGCACGAACTGGCGCTCGCCGAACACCGCCCAGCCCGAGAACAGGCGCGCGATCACCCGCGGATCACGCCCCTCCCGGGCGGCGATTACCTGCGTGTGGATCGCGGTCAGCGGCTCCGCTTCGGTTTCGCTCTTCATGGTGTTCCCGGCGAAGGAGCACCCAATATACCGCAGCCGGCCTGGATAGCGGCGGCCGATCCTCGGGGCCGCGTGCGGGTGCTGCTTAGGGACGCGGGCGGGGCTTCAGCAGCCCACGTTGAGCGCGCGCAGGGCGCCGACCGTGCTGTCATAGCCGCGATGCACGATGCCGTGCCAGCCGCGCGCGCGGGCGGCATCGATATTGTCCGCGCGGTCGTCGATGAACACGGTCTCTTCGGGCGTGAGCGCGAAGCGCCGCTCGGCTTCGGCGTAAATGCCCGCGTGCGGCTTCATCACGCCGGCGAGATACGAGGGCAGCGCGCCGTGCCCGATGCGATGCAGGCGGTATTCGCGCGACAGGTGCGCCCAGTGCAGGTCGCCGATATTGGACAGCAGGTACACCCGATGGGCTTCGCTCAGGCGGTGCGCGAGCTCGACCATCGAGGGCTCGAGCTCGAACACGTCCACCCACTTCGCATGCAGGTCCTCGAGCGCCACTGGCGCGCGCGCCAGACCCGCGAGCCGTTCGAGCAGACCCCGGCCGTGCAGCCTCCCGGACTCATGGTCGTCGAGCATCACGCTCTCGAGCACCGTATCGAATTCGCGCGCCGGCACGCCGCGCTCCTTAAGAAACTCGAGGATCGGCCGGTAGTTGAGCCGTACGAACACCCAGCCGATGTCGAACACGATGTTACGGATCAAGGGGTGCGCCTCGCATTCCCCTACACGGTGAGCGGGTCGACGCTGCCGGCATCGCCCGGGAGCGTGTTGACCGCAACTACGG
>JBOIAH010000475.1:0-1034 GCA_050739055.1 Steroidobacteraceae bacterium
GTACTGGCGCCGCCGAAGGCCGACGACGCGACACCCACCACGGTCCCGGCGCACTGGAAGCGGGTCAACCTGCGCCTCGACCCGAACACGGTGCTGGAAGCCGGGGATTGCGAGCTCGTCGAGCAGATCAAGCAGCACATCCTGCCGCTGTTTACGGCCCGCAACATCCAGTACCGCTCGAACTGCGTTCCGCATCAGCTCTCGGTCGGCGGCACCTCGCTGAGCGCGGAAGTCCTGGTCCCCGACGCGAAGGATGCGAAGGCAGCGCGGGCTCACTGAGGGGCGCCCCGAGGGGGCACCTTCGAGGCTGCCGCTGGCGTTGGTGGCGCTGCTGTCCACCGCGCTGCTCATCAACTACGTCGACCGGGGCAGCATTTCCACCGCCGCGCCGCTCCTGCAGCGGGAGCTGCATCTCTCGTCGTCGCAGACCTTTCTGATGTTGTCGGCGTTCTTCTGGGCCTACGTGCCCTCGCAGCCGCTCATGGGGTGGCTCGCGGATCACCTGGGCGCGGCGCGGGTACTGGCCGGTGGATTTGCGCTCTGGTCGCTGTCGACACTCCTCGCCGGAATGTCGGCGGGTGTGATGCAACTCATCGCCCTGCGCCTCCTGATGGGGGTCGGGGAGTCGGTGTTCTATCCGAGCGCGCTGGCGCTCCTGGCGCAGCGCGTGCAGGACCGGCACCGCGGGCGCGCCACCGCGGTCATGCAGTTCGGCGCGGTGGTCGGCCCGGCGCTCGGCACCTTCGCCGGCGGGCTCGTCATGGTGCACTACGGCTGGCGCGCCATGTTCATCGGGTTGGGATGCGCCTCGCTCGTGTGGCTCATTCCATGGTCGGGCCAGCTGCGCGGCGCCCGGCAGGTCACGCTCGCGCGGGCCGCCGCGGGCCCGTCGTTTGCGGCCATCCTCAGGCAACGGGCGCTGTGGGGCACCATGCTCGGAAACTTCTGCTCCAACTACGGCTTCTACTTCGTGTTTACTGCGCTGCCGCTGTACCTGGTCCACGAGCGCGGCCTGTCGCTCTTGTCCATGACGC
>JBOIAH010000476.1:0-1842 GCA_050739055.1 Steroidobacteraceae bacterium
ACGTCCACCAGCACCAGCAGGCGCTCGAGGAGCGGCCCCAGGTGCGTTCGCGCGGCGGGTCGCCCCTCGACGAGCGCCTCGTTGGCGAGCGTGTAGGTGAGTCGGGCCGCCGAACGCATCACCGCCGGATAGAAACGCGCGCTCTTGAGCGCGCCGGTTTTGGCGATCACCATGTCGGCCGCAAAGCACAGGCGATCCACGTGCGGCGCGAGCGAGCACAGGTGATCCGACAGCGCGGTGGGCAGCATCGGCAGCACGCGCGTCGGAAAATACACCGACGTGCCACGCTTCACGGCCTCGGCGTCGAGCGTCGTGCCCGGCCGTACGTAATGACTGACGTCGGCGATCGCGACGATCAGCCGAAAGCCCGCAGGATGGCCTTCCGCGTAGACCGCATCGTCGAAGTCACGCGCATCCTCGCCGTCGATGGTGACGAGCGGCAGTTCGCGCAGGTCCACTCGCGCGCCCGCTTCCCCTGCGTCCGCCTGTGCGCCGAACGCCTGCGCCTCGCGCAGCGCGGCCGCGGGAAACTCATGCGGCAGGTCGAAACGCGCGATCGCCGACTCCGTGCCAAGCTCCACGGGGCGATCCGGATCGAGACGCTTGTCGATGACGGCCTGCGCGGCGGATGCCGAGCCGGCATGGCGGGTGATCCTGGCAATGACCCAGTCGCCGTTGTGCGCGCCGTGCAGGTCCGCCGGCGCCACCGCGCAGCGCAGCTGCAGCCGCCGGTCGGCGGCGGTCACCCAGGCGCCGCGGCCCTGCACTTCCACCGTGCCGAGAAACGCGGTGACGCCGCGCTCCAGCACCTGCTCGACCACGCCCGCCCAGCGATCGCTCGCATCCCGCGACAGCTTCACCCGCAGGCGATCCCCGTGCATCACGCCGCGCATTTCCGGCGGCGGCAGGAACACGCTCTCTTTAAATCCTTCCACACGCAGGAACCCGTAGCCGGCGCGGTTTGCGCTCACCGTGCCTTCGACCAACGCGCCGGGCCGGACGTGCGAGGCGGGGGGGGTGGATCGCTGGCCTTGCTTGCCGGCGCCGGTGCGATGAGTGCGGGCGAGCGCTTGCCCGGACGCGCCCGGCGGGTGACCGTGAGCCTTGCCGCCGCGCGGCTTGCTCGACGTTCTCTCGGCGCGATCGTGCCGGCCGAACTTTCCCCTACGCGCCTTCAATTGACAGCCCCCGGACCCGTGCGTACATTTCGCCGCCTTCCTCACCTGCCCGGGTGGCGGAATTGGTAGACGCACTAGTTTCAGGTACTAGCGGGTAACACCGTGGAGGTTCGAGTCCTCTCCCGGGCACCAGATCCCCTCCAGAGACTGCCGACGGCGGCCACCAGCCCGGTAATTCTTTCTAAGTTATTGAATTCGTTCACTGCACTCACCACTGGCATCCAGTACCGTCCGGGGCCAGCCGAACCCTTGTAGCGGGTAAAATCAAGTTCGATTCCGTTAAGTTCGGTTCCGGGAGAAGGGTCGTGTCACTGACGGACAAGGGAATTCTAGCCCTGAAGCCCCGCACTAAGAAGTACAAGACATTCGACGGGGACGGACTCTACCTGCTCGTCCATCCAAAGGGCGGGAAATATTGGTACCTGCAGTTCCACTTCAACGGGCGGCCCAGGGAAGTGTCCTTCGGAACATATCCGGATGTGTCGCTTAAGATGGCGAGAGAGAGACGAGAAGAGGCTCGTAAGCAACTCGCTCAGGACCTTAATCCCCAGGCGGAGAGAAGAGTGCGTATTCCGCTGATGATGAACGGTCGCGCCGGAGGATCGTGAACGGTGCGGCGGCCGTGGATGCTGGCGTGTTAGTTTTTACGTCAGGTGTTCACGAT
>JBOIAH010000477.1:0-14140 GCA_050739055.1 Steroidobacteraceae bacterium
CGGTGAAGCGGCTGAGCAGGTTCATCCAGCCCACCTGCAGCCCGGCGAGCCGCCCGAAGGCGCGGCGGACATATATATAGTGTCCGCCGGTCTCGCTGAACTGCGAGGCGGCCTCGGCGTAGCAGGCGACGATCACGCTCACGGCGATGCCTCCCGTGAGCACCGCCAGCGGGCTCCACTTTCCGACGAACCCGGCCACCACCGAGGGTAGCCCGAAAATGGCGCTGCCGATAATGCTGTTCACCGCCAGTGCTACCATGCTCCAGCGGCCGATTGCGCGGACCAGTTCCGGCGGTGAGGTGCGCGACGGCCCTTGCGTCATCGCGCCCTTGTACCACAAAGCAGGCGGCCAACGGCGTTGGTTTCCAGCCGAGGCTTTGAAGTGCGTTATTCGTACGCGACCCATCTGGAATGCAGCGCCACCGGCGAGCGCCATGAGATCGGCAAGCTGCAGGGTCTGTCCGCCGCGAAAAAGCCCCTGCTCGCCCGCTATGACCTCAACGCCCTGAAGCGCGAGGTCACGCGCCGCGACATCGAGACCCGGCCGGCAGGCCTGTGGCGCTGGCGCGAGCTGCTCCCGGTCCCGGATCCGGCCCACATCGTGAGCCTGGGCGAGGTGGAGACGCCGCTCATCGAGCTGCGCAACAGTCGCCGGCCCGCCGGGTTCGCGCCGCCCGTGGTCAAGGACGAGGGCCGGCTGCCGACCGGCTCGTTCAAGGCTCGCGGACTGTGCCTGGCCGTGTCGATGGCCCGGTCCTTCGGCGTTCGCCGCGCCGCGATTCCCACCAACGGCAACGCCGGAGCGGCGATGGCCGCCTACGCCGCGCGCGCCGGCATCGAGGCATTCTGCTTCTGCCCCGACGACACGCCGGAGATCAACCTGAGCGAGATCGCGCTGCAGGGCGCGACCGTGTGGCGGGTCAACGGGCTGATCAACGATTGCGCGAAGCTGGTCGAGCTGGGCAAGGGGCGCTTTGGCTGGTTCGACATGTCGACATTGAAAGAGCCGTACCGGATCGAAGGCAAGAAAACGATGGGCCTGGAACTGGCGGTGCAGATGAACTGGCGCCTGCCGGACGTCGTGTTCTACCCGACCGGTGGCGGCACCGGCCTGATCGGCATGTGGAAGGGGTGGCAGGAGCTGCTCGCGCTGGGGTGGATTTCCGCTCCCTTGCCCCGCCTGGTCGCGGTTCAGTCCACCGGCTGCGCGCCGATCGTGCGCGCCTTCGATTCCGGTGCGGAGAGCGCAACGCCCTGGGAGAACGCTCACACCATCGCCTCGGGAATCCGCGTACCGGCCGCAATGGGCGACTTCCTCATCCTGCGCGCGCTGCGCGAGACCGGCGGGTTCGCGGTTGCGGTCGAGGACTCTGCGATCGAGTGGGCGCGGCAGGAGGCGGGCGCGAAGGACGGGCTGCTCCTCAGTCCCGAGGGCGCGGCGACCTATGCTGCGTATTTGCTGGCCGCGCAGCGCGGCCAGCTCTCAGCGACGGACCAGGTGGTGCTGTTCAATTGCGCCAGCGGACTTAAGTACCCGATGCCGCAGGTCACCGCACACATGGACAGCGCCAGGCCCTTCGAGGGACTCTAGCGCGGGAATCAGGGCGGCCAGGTCCAGTCCGCCGCGCTCGCACGGCAGCCGCCGCCGGGGGCGCCGGTCCAGGCGCGCCCGCGAACCACGCGGCCGCTCGCCGCCGCGGTTGCAACTCCGTGGCGCAGGGCTGCCACGCCGTTGATCCACACATCATCGACGCCGGTCGCAAGCTGCTGCGGGCGCTCGTAAGTCGAGTGATCCTGGATGGTCGTCGGATCAAACACCACGACGTCCGCGAAATCGCCCACCTTGAGCATGCCGCGCTCGCTCAGCGAGAGCGTCGCGGCCGGGAGCGCTGCGAGTTTGTGAATCGCCTGCTGCAGGCTCAGCACTTTCGCCTGGCGCACGTAGTAGGCGAGCACGCGGGCGAAGTTGCCGTAGGTGCGCGGATGGCGGCTCGATTTCAGGAATACGCCCTCGGGCGCCGGCGCGTCCGCATCCGAATCAAAGCTGACCCAGGGTAGTGCCACCTCCCGGCGGACGTTTTCCTCCGACATGAGGAAGTACGCCACCTCGACGCGCGAGCCGTCCTCGATGACCAGATCGATCGCGGCATCTTCGGGACTGACCCCACGCTCCCGGGCGACCTCCGCCAGCGTCTTGCCCGCAAGCGGCTTAAGGGCGGGGCTCTTGAAGCCCAGCAGCAGCGTGCCCGCAGCTCCCGCGGCGCTGTAGAGGTTCTCCCACGCGGGCGCCGGATCGCGCATTTCAACCAAGACCCGCGCACGGGTTGCCGGATCCTTGAGCCGTGCGATCCAGGCCTCCAGCCCCCCGTCGTGCACCCAGGGCGGCATGGCCGCATCCAGCCCGGTCGCGCCCGCGGTATAGACGTACATGTCCGCGGTGATGCGCACCCCCGAGGTCCGCGCCGCCTGCACCGCGCGAATGAGCGCGTCGAGCTTTCCCCAGTTGCGCTTGCCGGCCGCCTTCAGGTGATAGATCTCGGCCGGACCACCCGAGGCCCGGGCGATGTCGACCGTTTCCTGCACGGCCTCGAGCAGCCGATCGCCTTCGCTGCGCATGTGCACGCTGTAGATACCGCCGCAGCGTGCGGACTCCTTTGCAAGCGCGATGAGTTCCGGTGTCCGTGCGTAATCATTCGGGCTGTAGATCAGCGCCGTAGTGACCCCCATGGCGCCCTCCTCCATCGCCTGGCGCACCAGCGCGCGCATCTGTCCACGCTGCGAAGCGTTCGGCTGCACGTCGCCCTCGCCGAGCACATACGTGCGTACCGTGCCCGCGCCGACGAACGAGGCCACGTTGGGCGCGATGCCGCGCTGCTGCAGCTTGCGCAGATACTCCCCGAGCGTCGTCCAGTCGATGTCGTAGTGAATGTCCGTCTGCCGTTGGGCGCCGAGCCGCTTCATCTGTGCCGACAGCGGCCCCATGGAGTCCTCGCCCATCACCTCGAGCGTGACGCCCTGGGACAGATCGCTCAGCGCTCGGCCATCCACCAGCAGCGACTCCTCCGGGTGGGCCAGCATGTTGATGAAGCCCGGCGACACCGCCTTGCCTTGCGCCTCGATCTGTTCGCGGCCGGACCGGGGCGCATGCGGCCCGACGTATGCGATGCGGTCCCCGCGAATTGCAACATCGCCGACATATGGGGCGCCGCCCGAGCCGTCATAGACGGTGCCGCCGCGGATGAGGACGTCGTAGGCGGACCCTGGCGGGCCGCCCACCGCCTGCGGCGCGGCGCACGCGCCCGCTGCGGCGAGCAGCCCCAGCAGTGCAAGCGCGGCGCGGGTCTTCAGCAGTGCGGCATGACAAATGCTCATGAGTGTTGCTCCACGCTCCTGACTAGTCTAGGACCCCGTCGGGCGGGTGCGGCGCTCTTCGGGGCGCAACGCAAATGGCGCGGGATCGATCGCCGCCGGTGCGCCCGTCATCAACTGCGCGAGCAGGCAAGCGGAGCCTGCGGCCTGCGTCCAGCCCAGGTGCCCGTGCCCGGTGTTGACGAACAGCCCCTCGACGGGCGTCGCGCCGATGTAGGGTTTACCGTCCGCCGACATCGGCCGCAATCCACACCAGGGTGTGGCCGCGGACCGGTCGACGGTACGCGACAGCGTGGGGCTCAACGCGGCGAGCAGTCTCCACAGCGCCTGCACGCGACCCGGACGCAGCGTGCGGTCCCAGCCGCTGAACTCGGCGGTGCCGGCCAGGCGCAGCGTTGCGCCGAGCGGTGTCATCACGGCATGCAGTGCATCGTCGGCGAGGCCGAGCCTGGGCATGAGCCCCGGCGCCACGCCCGGGATGGAGAGCGAGTACCCCTTCACGGGCCGCACGTGCACCCGCACGCCGTGCGCGGCGAGCAGCGCCGCAGACCACGGACCTGCCGCCAGCACCACGTGCGAACCCGGCGCGAACCCGCCCTCCGTCTCAACTCCCACTACGCGTCCGCCCGAAAGGCGCAACGCGCGTACCCGCGTGTTGCACGCGACTTGCACGCCCCGTCCCACCAGGCGATCGCGCAGCGCGCGGCAGAACAGCCACGCATCGCCGGTTTCGTCGGCGGGATAGTAGATGGCGCCGGCGAGTGCGGTGCGAGTCTCCGCCAGCAGCGGCTCGAGTCGCACCGCACCCGCGGGGTCGAGCGGCTCGCCCACCAACCCGATCAGGCCAAGCGCCCGCACGTCCGTTACGGCCTGGTCGAACGACGGGCGATCCCGGTAAATCTCCAGCGTACCGCGGGTCCCGGCCGCGTACTCGAGACTCATTGCCGCACGCCACTCCCGCAGGCACGCGAGGCTGTAGGCGCACAGGCGGTAGTTCGCCTGGGTCGCCGCGCGATGAGATTGCGGCGAGGACGCCGCCAGAAAGCGCAATCCCCAGGCAAGGTAGCCGCCGATGGCCGCGGGTCGCAGCAGCATCGGCGCATCCTCCTGCCCGAGCCAGCGCAGGATCTGCCAGTGAATGCCGGGAGCATTCCACGGATCCGGCATGGAGGGCGTCAGGATACCGCCGTTGGCGAAACTGGTTTCCAGCCCCACGTCCTCGCGCCGTTCCAGGATCTGTACGGCGTAGCCCGCCTCGAGCAACGCGTAAGCGCTGCACAATCCCTCGAGACCGCCGCCCACCACGATGACATCGCCGCGGATCATCGCCGCGGATCGTCAGACAGAGTCGCGGAACTTGATCGCGGCGTGCGAGCCGTCGCAGAAGGGTTTGTTCTTCGAGGCCCCGCAACGGCACAGCGTCACGCGGTTGCGCACCTCGTAGGCAAAGCCGTCGGCGGAAGTCACGGGGATTGCGCCCCGCAGCCACAACGGTCCGCTCACCTGCTCGGCCGGATCCTCGATCACCCCGATCGACACCGGCAGCGCATGCTCGAGCGGCTTGCCGGTTGATTTCTCCCAGGCGACCAGGCGGCCGGATGGACAATTGTTCACCTGCCGCACGAACATCGCGCGCACGCTTGCGTCGTCGCTGCGTTCGACCTGACTCCACACCGTGCCGTTGGGATCGCAGAAGCGGGCGGAGGCGCACAACGACTGCGCATCGGTGAGCGCCACGGCCGGGCCCTCCGTGAGCTGCGCCTGGTCGCGATACGCAGCGCGGCTCGCGATTTCGGTGCCGTCGAATCCGATCTGCCGGTGCGTGCCGTCGCAGAACGGCTTGTTCTTCGAGTGCCCACACCGGCACAGCGCATAGCTCTCGTGCGCGGGAAACGCGTGACCTTCCTGCCACCGCTCCGAGCCGCCCTCGGCGTCCGCGACGATGGTCTGCCGGGCGAGTGGCACGGCGCCGCTGACGAGATAAGGCCCGTTCTTCGAGACGACTACCCGCGGTTCAGCCTTGGACTTTGTCATGGGGAGTAAGCCTGAACCAACCGCGCGCGTACGACAAGAGTGCCGCCTGAGGCCGGCGCGAAATCGTCATTCGCTGCGGCGCCTTTTCAGTACAATGCCGACCTGCATGCCGATCGACCCGCACGTCCCCAAGCCCTCGCTCGCGGTCCAGGCGCTGATGTTCACGGGCGCCGCGCTGGTCATGCTCGGCAACTACTACGGTTATGACTCGATCGGGCCGGTCGCCGAGCAACTCTCCCGCGAGCTTCACTACACCGATACGCAGATCGGAACCCTGAACGCGATCTACAGCCTGCCCAACATCTTCCTGGTCGTGGTGGGCGGCGTGCTGGTGGATCGCTTCAGCGCGCGCGCCATGGTGGTCGCCACGACCGCCGTGTGCCTGGTCGGCGCGGTCGTCACCGCCTTCGGTGCGCATTTCCCGCTCATGGCGGCCGGACGGCTGCTGTTCGGCATCGGGTCGGAGACGCTCGCGGTAGCGGTCATCGTCGCCCTCGCGCAGTGGTTCACCGGTCGATACTTCGCGCTGCTGTTTGCCCTGAACCTGAGCCTGGCGCGCCTGGGCTCCTACCTCGCCGATCGCTCGCCGTCATTTGCCAGCGACCTGTACGCACGCGGCTGGCAGCCACCGCTGTGGCTCGCGGCGGGCTTTGCCGCGGCTTCCTTTGCCGGCGCGCTGCTGTACTTCTACGTCGACCGGCGTGAGGCGCCCCGGGGCACGCTGGCGCTGCCGCCTCCTCCCGAGCGCATTGACTGGCGACACCTGCTCAGCTTCCGCGCGGAGTACTGGCTGCTGGTTGCGGTGTGCGTCACGTTCTATTCGGTGATCTTCCCGTTCCGCAGCACCTTCGCCATCAAGTATCTGCAGGAGGCCCAGGGCCTGACGCTCGCGCAGGCGAGTACGCTCAACAGCTATGTATTTCTCGCCGCCGTGTTCGCCACGCCGGTGTTCGGCCTGCTCCTCGACCGGCTCGGCCGCAACACCGTGATGCTCGCCCTGGGTTCGCTGCTGCTGCCGCTGAGCTTTCTCGTGCTGGGAGCGGTGAGCGGCGGTGCCGGGCTGTCCACGGCTCTGCTCGGCGTGAGCTTCTCGTTCCTGCCCGCGGTCCTGTGGCCGACGGTGGTGCGCTATTGCCCGCCCGAACACCTCGGCACCGCGTACGGCCTCATGACGACGCTGCAGAACGCCGGGCTGGTGGGCGCGAACCTCGCGGCCGGCTACATCAACGATGCGAGCGGGGCGAGTGCCGCCAATCCCGGGGGCTATACCCCGATGCTGTGGTTCTTCGGCGTGCTGAGTCTCATGGCGTTCGTATGCACCGTCGTGCTGTGGCTGTGCGATCGCGGTGCGCCTGCCGACGCCCCGGTCGCCGCGGCGGTGGGCAGTCGCAACTGATGCGCTGGCTGACTGCGCTGTTCATCGTTGCGGTGCTCCTGAGCACCGCCATCGAGCTGTGGCTCTCGCGGCGCCAGGTGCTCGCCGTCGCGCGCCACCGCGGTGCGGTGCCCGAGCCCTTCGCCGCGAGCATCTCGGCCGCCGATCACGCCAAGGCGGCCGACTATACCCTCGCGAAAGTGCGCTTCGGCCGCATCGGCGCGGTTCTCGATGCCGCCCTGGTGCTCGCTCTCACGGTGGGCGGCGGGATCGGCGCGATCGACGCTCTGTGGCGCCATACGCATCTCCGCGAGCCGTGGCTGGGCGTCGCGGTGATCGCCACGGTCGCGGCGCTCATCCGGTTGATCAACCTGCCGTTGTCCGTGTGGCGCACCTTCAGGCTCGAGGCACGCTTCGGATTCAACCGCACCTCGGTCGCGCTGTTTCTCACCGACCTGGGCAAGAGCGTCGCGCTCGCCGTGGCGCTCGGCGGTCCGCTGCTGATCGCCACACTGCTGCTGATGGAGCGGGCCGGACGCGGGTGGTGGGTGTGGGCCTGGGGCCTGTGGCTCGCCGTCATGTTCCTGATGGCCTGGGCGTGGCCGGCGTTCATCGCACCGCTGTTCAACCGCTTCTCGCCGCTCGAGGATCGCGCGCTCCGGGGGCGCATCGAAGCGCTGCTGGCGCGCTGCGGCTTCACCTCCCGGGGGGTGTTCGTCGTCGACAGCTCGCGCCGCTCCAGTCACGGCAACGCCTACTTCACCGGGATCGGCCGGCACAAGCGCATCGTGTTCTTCGATACCCTGCTCGAACGGCTGGGCCACGCGGAAGTGGAAGCGGTGCTGGCGCACGAGCTGGGGCACTTCCGCCTCAGGCACGTGCGCAAGCGCCTCTGGGTGTCGATCGTGGCCAGCTTCGCCGGGCTCGCCGTGCTCGGTTGGCTCACCCCTCAGCGCGGCTTTTACGGCGCGCTCGGCGTACCCATCCCCTCGATGCACGCGGCGTTGCTGCTGTTCGCGCTGGCGGTGCCGGCCGTGACGTTCTTCGTCACACCGCTCGCCTCGCTGTGGTCGCGCCGCCACGAGTTCGAGGCCGACGCCTTTGCGACGCGCTACGCGGGCGCCGCCGAGCTGGCCACGGCACTCGTGAAACTGCAGCGCGACAACGCCAGCACCCTGACGCCCGATCCGCTGTACGCGGCTTTCTACTATTCCCACCCGCCGCCGCTTACTCGCATCACGCGGCTGACCAGCCCGGACCATTCATGAGCGAGTAGTCCAGGGGCCTCGAGTTACGCGCTCAGCCTTCGAACGGGTGCCGGAGCACGATAGTCTCCCCGCGGTCCGATCCGGTCGAGATCATGTCCAGCGGCACGTTCACCAGCGCCTGCAGCCGCTCGAGGTAGCGGCGCGCGTTGGCGGGCAACGCGCCGTACTCGGTGATGCCGGCGGTGGATTCGCGCCAGCCGGGCAGCTCCTCGTACACCGGCTCGAGGCCTGCATAGCCCGCGGCGCTGAGCGGCGGCTCCGGGGTCACGACCCCGTTGACGCGATAACCCACGCCGATGCGGAGGGTGTCCAGCCCGTCGAGCACGTCGAGCTTGTTAATGCACAGTCCCGAGACGCTCGAGTGCACGATCGAGCGCCGCAGCGCCACCGAGTCGAACCAGCCGCAGCGGCGCCGCCGCCCGGTCACCGAGCCGAACTCGTGACCGACGCGCGACAGGTGCTCGCCGTACTCGTCGAACAGCTCGGTGGGAAACGGACCCGCGCCCACCCGCGTGGCGTAGGCCTTGACGATCCCGAGCACGGCGTCGAAAACGCGCGGCCCAAGGCCGGTCCCGGTGCCGGCAAAGCCGGCCGTGGTGTTGGACGAGGTCACGTACGGATAAGTGCCCAGATCCACATCGAGCATTGCCCCCTGTGCGCCTTCGAACAGCACATTCGCGTCCGTGCCGCGCAGCTCGTGCAGCGCGCGCGTCACGTCGGTCACCAGCGGCGCTATCTCTTCGCCCATGGACAGCTGCGCGTCGAGCGTCTGTTGGAAATCCACCGGCGGCGCGCGGTAATAGTGCTGCAGCACGAAGTTATGGAAGTCGAGTACCTCGCCGAGCCTGGCGGCGAACAGCTCCGGCTGAAACAGCTCGGCAACGCGCACCGCGCGGCGCGCGACCTTGTCCTCGTAGGCCGGCCCGATGCCGCGGCCGGTGGTGCCGAGGGCATTGGCGCCACGCGAGCGCTCGCGCGCCTGATCGAGCAGCACGTGCGAGGGCAGGATCAGCGGGCAGTGGGGCGAGATCCGCAGCCGCTCGAACACCGGCACGCCCTGCTCACCGAGCATGCGGCTCTCGGCGAGCAGCGCCTCGAGCGACAGCACCACGCCGTTGCCGATGAAGCAACGCACCTGCTCACGCAGGATCCCCGAAGGAATGAGCGACAGGATGGTCTTCTTGCCGCCGATGACCAGCGTGTGCCCGGCGTTGTGTCCGCCCTGAAAGCGCGCGACCGCGGCGGCGCGCTCGGTGAGCAGGTCCACGACCTTGCCTTTGCCCTCATCGCCCCACTGGGTGCCGATGATGACCACGAATTTGCCCACGCCCTTGCGACCCCTAGCGCGCCAGGAACAGGATGATCACCCCGACCAGCATGCTGCCCAGGCCGGCGATGCGCAACTCGCGGTCGTGCACCTCCAGGAGTCTGGCAAACGCGCGCTTGACTCCTGAGGGATTGACGAACGGAGCGATGCCCTCGAACACCAGGAACAGGCCGAACGCTGCCAGCAGGTCCGAGAGATTCACGCCGCGGGCTTCACGGCGCGCGTCGCTTGGCCGGGTCCTTCAGGTACTTGAAGAACTCCCCGTCGGGCGTGAGCACCAGCAGGTCGCCGTCCTTGCCGAGAGAGTGCTCATACGCCTGCAGGCTGCGGTAGAAAGCGTAGAACTCGGGATCCCTGGAGTAAGCGCGCGCGTAAATCTGGGTCGCGGACGCGTCGCCTTCGCCGCGGATCCGCAGGGCATCGCGCTCGGCGTCGGCGAGAATCTCGGTGCGCTGGCGCTCCGCGGCGGCGCGGATGCCGGTGCTGGCGCTCTGACCTTCGGCGCGCAGCCGCCCGGCGGTCCTGGCAAAGCTCTGCTCCATGCTCTGATAAACGCGCGCGGCCACATCGTCCGGCAGATCGATGCGCTGCACCCGAACGTCGACCAGCTCGATGCCGAGGCCCACGGCACTGCGGCTCGCCGCCCCGAACATCTGCCCGGTGACCGCCGCGCGCTCGGCCGACACGATCTGCTGCAGGGTGCGCTGCGCCACGACGCCCTTGAGACCGTCCTTGACGATGTCCGCGAGGCGCTCGCCGGCCAGCTCCTCGCGTCCGCCCGTGGCCGTGTAAAACAGCACCGGGTCCTTCACGCGCCACTTGACGTAGAAGTCGGCGATCAGTCCGCGGTTGTCGTTGGTCAGGAACGTCTCGCCGTTGTACGACTGCGAGAGGATGCGCTTATCGAACTTCGTGACCACGTCCCAGGGCCACTTGGCGTGCAGGCCGGGGGCGTAGTGAGTGCCCACCACCCTGCCGAACTCGGTGCAGATGGCGAGCTCGGTCTCGCTCACCGTGAACAGTGACAGGCTGGCGAGCACCAGCACCACGACGGCCGCGAGCAGCACCGGGAACACGCGGGTGCTCATCAGCGCTCCGCCCGCCCGCGTGCCTCGATGGTCACCGAGTCGGGCTGCTCCTTGGACGCGGCGTTGGCCGGCTGCTGCTCGTTGGTCTCAGAACCCGCGGTGGCGCTCTTCTCCAGCAGCTTGTCGATCGGCAGGTAGATCAGGTTGCCGCCGGCGTGCGAGTCGATCAGCACCTTGTGGGCGCGCGACAGCACGCCCTCCAGCGTGTCGAGGTACATACGCCGGCGGGTGACTTCGGGCGACTGCGCGTAGGCGTCCTCGAGCTCGGTGAAGCGCGTCGCCTGGCCTTGCGCGAGCGCGATGACCTTGGTCTTGTAGGCTTGCGCGTCCTGCTGCACGCGGCCGGCCGCGCCCTGCGCCACCGGAATGATGCTGCTCGCGTAGGCTTCCGCTTCCAGTATGAAACGCTCCTTGTCGGCCTGCGCCTTGTTGGCGTCGCGCTGCGAAGGAATCACCGCCTCCGGCACCTGCACGTCCTTGAGATTGACCGTCGTGACGGTGATGCCGGCGTCGTAGTTCTCGAGCGTGTGCTGGATCAACTCCTTGGTGCGCCGCGTGATGTCCGGGCGCGTGTTGCCGACCAGCACGTCGGCGAGGGTACTGCGCCCGATGATTTCCCGGATGGCGCTCTCGCTCACCTCGTTGAGCGTCGCGTCCGGATCGCGCACCCGGAACAGCTTCTTGACCGGATCGGTGTACTGGTATTGCACCGAGAACAGCAGGTCGACCAGGAACACATCCGCGGTGAGCACCCGCGACTTGAAGTCGCTGGAATTGACGCTCGCGACGTTCACCTTGGTGACGGTCTCGATGGGCCAGGGCAGCCGCCAGCCCACGCCCGGGGGCCGTACGTCGACCAGCTTGCCGAAGCACTGGATGATGCCGCGCTCGGCGGCCTTGACCTGATAGAAACCGCTGAACAGCCACAGCGCGATCGCCACCAGCCCCGCCATGAGCAGCAGCGAGCCGCCCTCGCCACCGCCCGTGCCGCCGCCGGGCCGCAGCAGCGACTGGAGTCGGCGCTGCCAGATCTTCAGGCGCTCGTCGAGATCCGCACCGCCCTGCCCCGGACGGCGTCCCCACGGATTGTTCGGACCGCTTGGCTGATTCCAGGTCATGTAAGGGGGGGTAGCGCGCTTCAGCGCAGTTTGGTCGCGCTCACCGCGGCGCCCGATTGTAGGTAGGGGTTCCCGGGGGCACAAGGCGTATCCGGCCCTTGCACCTCGAGGATCTGCACGCCCGCGGTGCGCGCCAGCTGCAGCAGCTCCAGGTCCGGCAGCTCCACCGCGAGCTCGATCGAGCCGTCCGCGGCACTCGCTTCCGCACGCACCGCCCGGGCCGCGTACAGGCGCGAGCGCAGTGCGCCGGCGCTTGCCGGGACCTTGAGGCGCGCACGGCGCGCCAAGCGCGCCAGCCGCTCCGCCACCGCGCTCGAGAGCAGCTCGAGCCCGGTGCGCCGCTCGGCGGAAATCCACACCGCGCTCGCGCGGCCCTCGGCGTCGCGATCGATTCGCGGCGCCAGCCCCAAGCGGTCGATCTTGTTGTAGAGGATGAGCTGCGGAATCGCGCGCGCCCCGATCTCCTCGAGCACCGCGTCCACCTGCGCGAGTTGCTCGTCGCGGCGCGGGTTGCTCGCATCCACGACGTGCAGCAGCAAGGTCGCCGCGCGCGCCTCGGTGAGGGTCGACTGGAACGCAGCGATGAGTTCGTGCGGCAACTCGCGGATGAACCCCACGGTGTCAGCGACGACCACCGCCGTGCCACCCGGCAGCCGGATGCGTCGCACGGTCGGATCAAGCGTAGCGAACAGCTGGTCCGCCACGTAAGCGTCGGCCCCGGTGAGGGAGCGGAACAGGGTCGACTTGCCGGCGTTGGTGTAGCCGACCAGCGCCAGCGAGGGAACCGGGATTTCCGCGCGCATCTGCCGTCCGGTTTCGCGCTGCTGCTTGATCTTCGCGAGTCGCTTGCCGAGCACCCGTACGCGCTGGCCGATGATGCGGCGGTCGGTCTCCAGCTGCGTCTCGCCCGGGCCCCGCAGGCCGATACCCCCCTTCTGCCGCTCGAGGTGGGTCCAGCCGCGCACCAGGCGGCTGCCGATGTGCTTGAGCTGCGCGAGCTCCACTTCCAGTTTGCCTTCGAAGCTGCGGGCGCGCTGCGCGAAGATATCGAGGATCAGCCCGTTGCGATCCAGCACGCGGCGTTCGGTGAGCTTCTCGAGGTTGCGCTCCTGGCTGGGCGACAGCGCGTGATCGACGAGGATGACTTCGGCGTCGCTGGCGTGGGCGACGCTGCGCAGCTCGGCAGCCTTGCCGCTGCCGAGGAAGTAGCGTGGATCGGGCCGCTCGCGCCGCCCGGTCACCGTGGCGACCGGCTGGGCGCCGGCGGATACGGCGAGCTGCGCGAATTCCTGCAGGTCCTCCGGATCGACCTGGGCGCCCAGTCCCAAGCGCACCAGTACGGCACGCTCACCCGAACGTGGGCGTTCGAACACTCAGGCTTCCCGTGCGCGCAGACATCACTCGGCCGGCGTCTCCGGCGGGCCCCCGCCCTCCTCCGCGGACAGGCGCACGTTGCGCGCCGGCACGACCGTGGAAATCGCGTGCTTGTACACCATCTGGCTGACGCTGTTCTTGAGCAGCACGACGAACTGGTCGAAGGAATCGATCTGGCCCTGCAACTTGATCCCGTTGACCAGGTAGATGGACACCGGCACCCGCTCCTTGCGCAAGGCGTTCAAAAAGGGGTCTTGCAGCGACTGACCTTTGGCCATCGGGTTCTCCTTGTTTTCCGGAAATTCGAGTTTTTTGCAAACCGGTAGGACCGCAGGCGAACTTCCCTGTTCCGCGCTCCAGCAAGCGAATGTACCTCACCTCAAGCGTGAGGGACCAACGTGGCATCTTAACATCTTAGATCCTTCAAATCCCAAGCGACGCCAGCTCATGACATATGTCTCGATTCCACGACGCCTGATCGGACTGCGGATCGAGCCACTGTCCGGAAGTCTGCGAACGCATCCAGGTCAGCTGCCGCTTGGCCAGCTGGCGCGTCGCCGCAATCGCCCGCCGCCGCGCCTCCGTAAGGTCATACTGCCCATCCAGGTGCGCCCACAGCTGCCGGTAGCCTACCGCGCGCATCGCGGGATGGCGGGCGGTTAGATCGCCCCGGTCGCGCAAGCGCCTCACCTCGTCGAGAAACCCGCCCGCCATCATGGCGTCAAAGCGCCGGGCCAGGCGCTCGTGCAACGCCGCCCGGTCCGGCGGGCGGAGCATCCAGCAGCGCACGCGCCAGCCGGCCAATGGACTCACCGTGGCGCGCTGCAGCTCCGACATCGCACGCCCGGTGGTGTGACAGACCTCCAGGGCGCGCTGGATTCGCTGCCGGTCAGTGGGCGCAATGCGGGCGGCAGCCGCCGGGTCCAGCCGCCCAAGCTGCGCGTGCAGGGCCGGCCAGCCGAGCGCGGCAGCCCGCTCATCGAGCTCGCGGCGCAGCCGCGGGGCGGCCGGCGGCAATGCCGCGAGGCCGTGCAGTAGCGCCCGCGCATACAACATCGTACCGCCCACCAAGAGCGGCGCCCGGCGCCGCGCGTGAATGTCGCGGATGCTGGCGAGGGCATCGGCCACGAATCGTCCGGCGGAGTAGCTCTCCGCGGCGTCGCAGATGTCGATCAGGTGGTGAGGGA
>JBOIAH010000478.1:0-2115 GCA_050739055.1 Steroidobacteraceae bacterium
GGATTGCACTCGCGCTGATGTGGCTCGCCGAGCCCCTGATGCGGGTTATCGGCGTGACCGGCGCAAACGTCGCCGGGCGCCTGCTGGGCGTGATCCTGGGCGCGCTCGCGGTGCAGTTCGTGCTCGACGGGCTGCGCCAGGCGTTCGGCGTCGGCTAGCGGGTGCGCGGCTTCAGCGGCGCCGCAACGCCAGGTCCCACACCTCGTGCCCGAGGCGCAGGCCGCGCAGCTCGAAGCGCGTCGGCAGGCGCTCGGCGGGGCGTGCGACGAAGCCGCCGTCGGCGGCGAGATTGGTCAGCTCCGGCGCCGCGCCGAGCGCCGCCAGCATGTCGAGCGCGTAAGGGCGCCAGTCGGTGGCGAGGCGCAGCACGCCGCCGGGGCTGAGCGCACGGGTGAGCAGCGTCACGAACGGCGCCTGCACGAGCCGCCGCTTGTGATGGCGCTTCTTGGGCCAGGGATCCGGGAACAGGATGATGATTTCCTGCACGCTGCGCGGCGCGATCTGCCGCTCGAGCACCTCGACGGCGTCGTGGCAGATGACCCGCACGTTGGCGACAGAGCGCTCCTCGAGCGCGAGCAGCAGCCTCCCGACGCCGGGGCGGTGCACCTCCACGCCGAGGTAGTCGCGCTCGGGATGCGCGAGCGCGAGGGCCAGGAGGTTCGCGCCATTGCCGAAGCCGATCTCCACGGTGCACGGCGCGTCGCGGCCGAACAGCGCGGGGAGCCCAAGCGGCTGCGCCGCGTGCTCCACGCCGTACCTGGGCCACAGCTCATCGAGCGCCCGCTGCTGCGCCGGCGTGATGCGCCCGCCGCGAGTTACGAAGGAGCGGATCGAGCGCGGATGTTCGGTCTCTGCCATAGGTTAATGCGGCAGCGGGGATCTTAGCGTGGTATAAGCCCGCGACCTGCGGCAACCGCAGCGGAGAATGCAAAATGCTCAAGGCGCTGGCGGTGGGCATCGCTGCCCTCATGTGTGTGTCGGGCGCGGCGTATGCGCAGGATGCGAAGCCGGGCGCGGAGCGGCAGCCCGGCAAGGCACCGGAGTCGCACCCGCAAGCTGGATCGGCCGGCTACGCGGCGTCCCTCATGCGACTTTGCCGGATCGACGTCAAGGGCGATCTGAAAGACGAGTGGCGACGGCTGCCGGTGGCGCAGAGCTCAGTCACCCAGCATCATTTCAGCGCCGGAGGCAAGTCGTTCGATTACACCGCCACCGCCGGCACGCTCGTCGTTCGCGATGACGACGACAAGCCGGTCGCCAGCATCGGCTACGTGGCCTATACCCGGCGCTCGGGCAGGGAGGGCGGCGAGCGCGCGCTCATGTTCGCGTTCAACGGCGGGCCGGGTTCTTCGTCCCTGTGGCTGCACATGGGCGTGCTGGGTCCTGAGCGCGTCGTCGTGTCCGATCCCGGGCCGACGCCGAACGCGCCGTATCGCACCGTCGAGAACGAATTCGGCGTGCTCGACAAGACCGACCTCGTGATGATCGACCCGGTTGGAACGGGCCTGAGTCACGCCGTCTGCAATCACAAGGACGAGGAGTTCTGGGGCGTCGATCCGGACATCGATTCCATCAGCCGCTTCATCGCGCAGTACGTGAGCGACAACGACCGCTGGTCCTCGCCCAAGTATCTGCTGGGCGAGAGCTACGGCACCACGCGCGGGGCCGCGATCGTCAACTACCTGCGGGCGCGGCGCTCGCTCAACCTCAACGGGCTGATCCTGGTGTCGGTCGCCACCGATATCGAGGCCATTTTCGCCGAGCTGCCCGGCAATGATCGCCCGTATTCAGTGTATCTCCCAGGTTACGCGGCGGTTGCCTGGTACCACAAGGTGCTGCCGCATCAGCCCCCCGCGCTCGAGCCGTTTCTCGCCGAGGTGCGCGCCTATGCCATGGGACCGTACACCGCGGCGCTCCTCAAGGGCGATGCGCTCGGCGATGCCGAGCGCGAGGCGGTCGCGCAGCAGCTGCACGAGTACACGGGACTCCCGGTGCAGTACCTGAAGGACGCCAACCTGCGGGTCTCGGAGATCATGTTCGCCCACCAGCTGCTCAAGGACCGGCGCGAGACCATCGGCCGGCTCGATGGGCGCTTCGTCGGGCCCACCCAGGATC
>JBOIAH010000479.1:0-1357 GCA_050739055.1 Steroidobacteraceae bacterium
GCGAGAAGGAGCGGAATGACTGTCCGCTGACCGCCACGTCACTGCGGCGGCCAATGAGGACTTCACAGGGATGGTGAGCCGCCGGGAAGGCGCAACCGCCAAGCGACCGGCTGGCTGGGATCCCTACGAGGTGTGGCGCACGCGCGTCAAGGGGCCATCCAAGGCCAGGAAAGCCGGCCCGCGCGATCGCGTGCGCTGACGCCGGATCCTTAAGCTAAGGGGGCAGGGAGCGGGAACACCGACCCACCTGAAGGCGGCGCCTGAGGCCGTCAATACCCCGCGTGAGGCATTGTTGCCCGCGGTACGCGGCCGTGACACTGCATGGTGGCGCGCGCCGCTGCGCCCGCTGGCGCGCGCTCACTTGCGCCCCGCCACCCGACACCCGATCCTCTCGAGGCCATGAAAGCACTCTCGGTCCGCGGACTCACCAAGACTTACAAGAACGGCGTGCAGGCGTTGCAGGGCGTCGACCTCGACGTCGAGCAGGGCGATTTCTTCGCGCTGCTCGGTCCGAACGGTGCCGGCAAGACGACGCTCATCGGGATTATCACCTCGCTGGTCAACAAGACGGCGGGCGAAGCGCGGGTGTTCGGCCACGACATCGACCGCGAGCTCGAAGCGGCCAAGGCCTGCATCGGCATCGTGCCGCAAGAACTCAACTTCAACATGTTCGAGTCACCGTTCACGATCGTCGTCAACCAGGCGGGTTTTTACGGCATCCCGCGTCCGGTGGCGCGCGAGCGCGCGGCGAAGTACCTGAAGCAGCTGCAACTGTGGGACAAGCGCGGCGGCATCTCGCGCGGCCTGTCGGGC
This sequence comes from Steroidobacteraceae bacterium, assembly GCA_050739055.1. Taxonomy (GTDB): domain Bacteria; phylum Pseudomonadota; class Gammaproteobacteria; order Steroidobacterales; family Steroidobacteraceae; genus 13-2-20CM-66-19. The sequence continues at coordinate 814 of JBOIAH010000479.1, forward strand.
GGCATGAAGCGCCGCCTGATGATCGCGCGCGCGTTGATGCACGAGCCGCGCCTGCTGATCCTCGATGAGCCGACCGCGGGCGTCGACATCGAGATCCGCCGCTCGATGTGGGAGTTCCTGCGCGAGATCAACGCGCGCGGCACCACCATCATCCTTACCACCCATTACCTGGAGGAGGCCGAAACGCTGTGCCGCGACATCGCCATCATCAACGGCGGGCGCATCGTCGAGCGCGACCGCATGAGCAGCCTGCTGCGGCGGCTGCACGTCGAGACCTTTGTGCTGAACCTGCGCGATCCGCTCAGCGCGGCGCCGCGGCTGGCCGGCTACATCATGACCCTCAGCGACGATCACACGCTGGAAGTGGAGGTGTCGAAGGAGGAGAACCTCAACGATATCTTCGCGCGCCTCTCGGCCCTCGGCATCGAGGTGCTGAGCATGCGCAACAAGGTTAACCGGCTCGAGGAGATCTTCATGCGCCTGGTCGAGGGGCGCGGCGCCGCGGACGAGGCGGCGCGCGAGCCGGCCGCGCCGCGGGCCGCGG
>JBOIAH010000480.1:0-18307 GCA_050739055.1 Steroidobacteraceae bacterium
ACCCCGATCGACAGCGTCACCGTCTCGGAGGCAGCCGAGCCGATGGCGATCGGCTGGGCGCGCACGGCGTGCAGCACGCGCGCGGCCACCTTCTCCCCGTCGGCGATCCCGGCCAGCGCCAGCACCATCGCAAACTCATCCCCGCCAAAGCGCGCGCCGGTGTCGCTGATGCGCATCTCGGCGTCGATGCGCTGCGCCACCTCGCGCAACACCGCATCGCCCGCCAGATGTCCATACTGGTCGTTGATGCGCTTGAAGTGATCGACGTCGATCATCAGGCATACCAGCGGTGAGCGCGCGCGCTGCGCCCGCGCCAGCTCCTCGCGCAGGCGCGCGTGCAGGTAGCGGCGGTTGTGAAACCCGGTGAGGAAGTCGGTGAGCCCGCTGCGCAGCAGGCGCGCGCGGTTGACGGCATTCTCGACACAGATCGCCGCCACCAACCCCAGGTGCGCGAGGAAATCGCTGGCCAGCTCCTGGGTGAAGCGCAGCGGATCGGCGCTCGAGAACACCAGCACCCCGTCGAGCTGCTCGTGGCGGCGCAGCGGAATGAGCGCCAGGCTCCCGGCGTGCGCCTGCCCCGGCAGCAGCAGCTCGTGGTCCGCCCGCCGGTAGGGCCCAAGCCAGGGGTGCTCGAGAGATGCGAGCTGCGGGGCCACCGCCATCAGCGCATCGACGAAGCGCACCCCGTCCACGGGCTCGTGCGCGAGGTCATCGCCCGCGATCAGGTGGCGGATCTCGTGCTGCGGGTCGTGCAGCACGACGGTCACGCCGTCGAGCTGATACGCGGTCTTCAGTCCCAGGATCAGCCGCTCGAAGAGCTGCGCGAGCGAACCCGCGCGCAACAGTTCCAGCTCGCGCTCCTGGGTCTTGCGCAGCAGCGAGTCGTTGCGGCCGACCTCCCCGGTGAGCACCGCCAGGCGTGCCTGCAGCGTGCGGTTTTCCCGGGTGAGCGTGTCGAGCGGATCGGCGGCCATGGTGCTGGCCAGCGGATCGGAGTGCGGACGACGCATGCGCAGGCTCCTCCTGGTCCCTCAGGCACGGCGCTCGGTTACCGTGCGCCGATCCTGCAAATAATCGCGCCCGCGGCGCATCAAAGCAACGAACGCGTCATGATCCTGCGTCAACACCGAGGCGCGCAGGCGTTCGACCGCCTGGGAAAGCGCCTCGAGCGACTCGGCCCCGTAGTCGTTCAGGCTCTGTATTTCATAATACAGCTCGGGGCTCTCCTGGGCGACGCCGCTGGCGACATCCAGCTGCGCATCGAAGGTCGTGCTTGACATGCGCGCGAGCCTCGGAGCCGCCTCGCCGCTCTCCGCGAGCGCGGTGAAGAACGCGATGTTGAGCGCGTGCGAAAGCCCCAGCACGTAGGCGATCAGGCGATCATGATCATCCAGGCTCATCACCACCTGCTCGGCCATGGTGGAGGCGAACAGCTCGCGCGCGGCGGTGAGCGCGGGCTCGCTCCCCAGGTCCACGAACACCACGTGGCGGCCGGAGAGCAGCTCGGTATCCGGCCCGAACATCGGGTGCACGGAAGTCACCTTGCAGCCGTGGGACTTGAGAGCCAGCAGCCCCGCGCGCAGCGGCGACTTGAGCGATCCCACGTCGAAAATCACCCCCGGCGGGCGGCGCAGCGCGAGATCGCGCAGGATCGCATCCGTGATGCCCAGCGGAGTCGCCAGCACGATGTAGTCGTGCTGCAGATCGGTGCCGCGCCAGTCCTCCACGCGCGCTACCCCGGCGGGCGCCGGCGCCGGGTCCGCCACCTCGACCGTAAAACCCTGCGAGGCGAGGAAGCTCACGAACCAGCCGCCCATTTTGCCGGCGCCGCCGATGATGAGTGCGCGCCGCCCGCTGCCGGCGCCGTGTGCGACCACGCTCGCCTGCTCCTGGGTGGTGAGCGAGGAGCGGATCAACAGCCGCAGCAGCTGCTCGGCGAGCTGCGGCGACACGCCGCGTTCCGCGGCGAGGCTCCGCACCCCCATGATCACGTCGCGCTCGCGCTCGTAGTCACGGGTGGGACGGCCGGTGGCGCGCTTGACGCGCGCGACCTCCTCGCTCACGGCCTGGCGTTCCGCTACCAGCCAAATCAGCTGGCGGTCAAGCTCGCTCACTCGCGCTCGCAGGTCCTCCAGCGTCACGGTCTCGCGCGTCATGGGAAGGGGTGCCTTGTGGGAATTCCGCCTCCTTTCTATCGGGGCGGGGCGGGCGGTGCAAGGGATGACTCGCGCCCGCGAACCTTCTACCCTCGCACAGCCGTGACCGACCACACCGAGCTGCTGCCCGATCCCCTGCCCGCCGAGCCGCTCGGCGTAGTCAGCGGCTGGCTGCAACAAGCCTGGGACGCGCGCCGCCAGCCCAACGCCAACTCCCTGGTGCTCGCCACCAGCACTGCCGACGGTCGCCCTTCCGCGCGCGTGGTGCTGTGCAAGAACATCGTGCCGCAGCCCGGTTTCATCGTGTTCTACACCAACTACAACTCGAGCAAGGGCCGGCAGCTCAAGGACAACCCGCGTGCGGCGGCGGTCATGCACTGGGATGCGCTGCACCGGCAGGTGCGCCTCGAGGGCGCCGTCGTGCCTTCCCCGGCCTCCGACAGCGATGCGTATTTCGCCTCGCGCTCCCGGGACAAGCGCATCGGCGCGTGGGCCAGCGCGCAAAGCGAGCCGGTCAAATCCCGCGCGGCGCTCGAGGCGGCGGTGGCGGCGGCCGCGCGGCGTTTTGGTGCGCCCACGCCGGGAACGGCCGCGAGCGATGAGAAGCTGGGCGTGAGCATTCCGCGCCCGCCGCACTGGGGCGGTTACCGGCTGTGGGTGGACGCGGTGGAGCTGTGGGTCGAAGGCACGGCCCGCATCCACGACCGCGCGCGCTGGACCCGCACGCTGACCCCGGCGGCCGGCGGTGCGTTCGACCCGGGTCCCTGGACCGTCACCCGGTTGCAGCCTTAGTTAGCGAGGCGCGGCAACCCCTGCAGATGCACACGCCCCGCCCGCAGCACCCTTAGAGATCGCCCGTGTGGAAAACCATCCGCATCGCGATCCTGCTGCTGGTGCTCGCCGCGGTGGCGACGCAGCAATGGCTCGATCGCCGGGCGACCCAGAGCTGGCAGGACAGCCTGTGGGTGGGCCTCTATCCGCTCAACGCTGACGGGACGGCGAGCGCGCAGCGCTACATCGACGGTCTCACCGTGCAGGACTTCTCGCGCATCGGGACCTTTTTTGCGCGCGAGGCGCATCGCTACGGCGTGCAGCCCGATGAGCCGGTGCACCTCGAGCTCTACCCCGAAGGATCGGAACTGCCGCCGGCGCTCGCGCCCGGCGCCGGATTTTTAGGTATCGCCTGGTGGAGTCTCAAGCTGCGCTGGTTCGCCGCCCATGCGAGCGTTGTGCCCGGGCGCATAGCGTCGCGCATTCGCCTCTTCGTCCTGTATCACGATCCTTCCACTCTGGATCGCGTGCCGGACTCGCACGGGTTGCAGAAGGGCCTGGTCGGGGTCGTGCACGTGTTTGCCACGCGCACCATGGCCGGCAGCAACAACATCGTGATCGCGCACGAGCTGCTGCACACCGTCGGCGCCACCGACAAGTACGACCTCGGCAGCGGCGCGCCGCTCTACCCGGCCGGCTTCGCCGCTCCCGACCGCCAGCCGTTGTACCCGCAGGATCAGGCGGAGATCATGGCGGTCCGCCGCCCCCTGTCGGCGCAGGAAGCGCAGATGCCGCGCACTCTGCGCGACGAGGTGGTGGGCCGGCAGACGGCCCGGGAGATCCATTGGACGCGCCATTGACCCCGCGGGCCGGGGCCCGCCAGCTGCTCGCCGCCCTCGGGGTGAGCGTGCACGCCGGCAGCCGCGAGCTGGTGCGCCGGCTGTCGATCGAATTCTCACCCGGCGAGGTGGTCGCCATTCTCGGTCGCAACGGCTCGGGCAAGACCCTCACCCTGCACACGCTCGCGGGCCTGCGCAAACCCGCGCTCGGCGAGGTGTCGCTCGATGGGGTGCCGATCCCGGAGCTCAAGCGCCGCGCCGTGGCGCTGCGGCTGGGGCTCCTGCCCCAGGACCTGGAGGACGCGTTCGTCACCACCGCGATGGAGACGGTCCTGATCGGCCGCCATCCGCACCTGGCGCTGTGGCAGTGGGAGACGGCGGAGGATGAGCGCCTGGCGCGCGAGGCGCTCGCCGCGGTGGACATGGGCGAGTTCGCGGCACGCCGCATTGACACGCTCTCGGGCGGGGAGCAGCGCCGTGTGGCGGTCGCCGCACTGCTCGCGCAGCAGCCGGGTATCTTCCTGCTGGATGAGCCGACCAATCACCTCGATCCGCATCACCAGCTGGTGGTGCTGGGATTGTTTCGCGAGCTCGCCCGCGCCGGGCGCACCGTCATCACGACGCTGCACGATCCGACACTGGCGGCGCGCTTCGCCGACCGCGCGCTGCTGCTCTACGGCGACGGGCGCTGGACGCTCGGCCCGGTGAGCTCGGCGCTCACGGCCGTAACCTTGAGCGAGCTGTACCTCGCGCCGATGATGGAGCTCGAGAAGGACGGCCGGCGGGTGTTCGTCAGCGCGTGAGCGCCGCGAGCACCGGCGCGTGCAGCGCGCCGTTGGTCGCCAGCACGCTCGTGGTCGTGAGACCGACTTCGCCCCCCTCCAGGTCGGTGAAAGTACCGCCTGCCTCGCGCACGATCACGGTGAGCGCGGCGATGTCGAGGATGTTGACGTCGGATTCGATGACCACCTCGAGCGCGCCGCGCGCCAGCAGGTGGTAGTGCACGAAGTCGCCGTAGCCGCGGCTGTAGCTCACCGCGGCGATGAGCTCGCCGACGCGCTGCCACCCGGGCGAGCGCGTCAGGGACTTCAGATTCCCGGTGGACACCGCCGCATCCGCGAGCCGGGTGACGCCGCTCACCCGGATCCGGCGCTCGTTGAGCCAGGCGCCGCCGCCCTCTTCGGCCCAGGCGAGCTCGCCGTACTCGGGCGCGCTCGAGACCCCGACCACCAGCCGGCCTGCGCGCAGCAGCGCGATCTGGGTCGAGAAGAACGGCGCCTCGCGCACGAACGACTTGGTGCCGTCGATGGGATCGACCAGCCAGATGTTCTCCGCGCCGATCCGCTGCGCGCCGGTCTCTTCCCCGTGGAAGCCGTAGCCGGGGAAGCGTTCGTTCAAGGCGTCGCGAATGACTTCCTCGGCACGCACGTCCGCCTCGGTCACCGGGGAGGCGTCCGCCTTGATCCGCACGGCGGGGTTGTGGCGGTAGAAGGCGCGGGTCACTTCGCCCGCCGCCCGCGCCGCGGCCAGTGCCGCCTGCAGTTCTTTCGATGCCATATCGCTTAGGATACGACCATGGGAAACCGCCTGAGCAAGATCTACACGCGCACCGGCGATGACGGCACGACCGGCCTGGGCGATGGCAGCCGCGTTTCGAAGGACGGCGCGCGGGTGGAAGCCTACGGCACCGTGGACGAGCTCAACAGTGTGGTCGGTATGCTGCTCGCCGTGCCCGCCCTGCCGCCGGCGGTGACGACGTGCCTCACCGAGGTGCAGCATGAGCTGTTCGACCTCGGGGGCGAACTGTGCATTCCCGGTCACCGCGTCATCAGCGCCGCGCAGGTGACGCGCCTGGAGACGGCGCTCGATGGCTTCAACGACCCACTTCCGCCGCTCAAGGAATTCATCCTTCCCGGGGGCGGCCCGGCGGCGGCCGCCTGCCACCTCGCCCGTAGCGTCGCGCGGCGTGCCGAGCGGCGCGCCTGGACGCTGGCGCGGGCCGAGGCCGTCAGTCCCGAAGTTCTGCAGTATCTCAATCGCCTGTCGGATCTGCTGTTCGTGCTCGCGCGGGTGCTGGCGCGACACGAGCGCGGCGCCGAGGTTCTGTGGCGCCACGAGCGCGGCAAGTCAGCGTAGTCAAATTGCTGAAACCGGCCTGCGGCCGTTGCGGCGCAGCGGCGAGCAAAAGGCGCGACTTTTGCTCGCCTACCGCCCGCTCCGCTCCTTGAGCAATGCCCGCAGGCGCGCCCAGTCGAAGCTCGCGCCCGGATCGGTCTTGCGCCCGGGCGCGATGTCGCTGTGACCGACGATGTGCTCGGGGCCGAGCGTGGGGTAGGTCGTGAGCAGCACCGCCGCCAGCGCCGCCAGCTGCCGGTACTGCGCATCGGTGTAGGCGCTGTCGTCGGTGCCTTCCAGTTCCACTCCCACCGAGAAGTCGTTGCACCCCGCGCGGCCGCGGTACTGTGACACGCCGGCGTGCCAGGCGCGCTCGCGGAACGGCACGTACTGCACGATCTCACCGTCACGGCGGATGAGCGCGTGAGCCGAGACCCGCAGCCCGGCGCGTTCGCGGAACGACGGGTGCGCCTCCGCCGGCAGCGTGCCGGTGAACAGGCGATCGATCCACGGCCCGCCGAACTCACCGGGCGGCAGGCTGATACCGTGCACGACCAGCAGCTCGGGCCCCGCCCCGCCCGGACGCGCATCGAAATGCGGTGACAACACCTGGCGCGCCCCGGCGATGAGGCCCGTGGCGGCATCGATCCTGAGCGGCGCAGTTGCGGAGTCGGTGTGCATCGCGGCAAGTTGCCCAAGAGGCCCGCAGGCCTCGCGCGCGCCGATTCTGCCACAATCACCCGCATGACCTCCGGCAACACGCCCTACGTCACGCGCGACCTCGCCCACGTGTGGCATCCGTGCACGCAGATGAAGGATCACGAGCACGTGCCCATGATCCCGATCCGGCGGGGTGAGGGCGCGTGGCTGGAGGACTACGCCGGCCGGCGCTATCTGGATGCCATCAGCTCCTGGTGGGTGAATCTGTTCGGTCACGCCAACCCGCGCATCAATGCCGCGGTGCGCGCGCAGCTGGAGCAACTCGAGCAGGTCATTCTCGCGGGCTTCACGCACGAACCGGTGATTGCGCTCTCCGAGGCGCTCACCGCGCTCGCGCCCGCCGGGCTCAACCGCTGCTTCTACGCCGACAACGGCTCCTCGGCGGTCGAAGTGGCGGTGAAAATGAGCTTCCATTACTGGCGCAACGTCGGCCGCAGCGACAAGCGCCGCTTCATCACCCTCTCCAACAGCTATCACGGCGAGACGCTCGGGGCGCTCGCCGTGGGCAACGTCGAGCTCTACAAGGAGATTTACCGGCCGCTGCTCATGGAGGTGATCACCGTGCCCTCGCCGGACTGCTACGAGCGCACCGCGGGCGAGAGTTGGGCGGCGCACACGCGCCGCAAGTTCGCCCACATGGAGGCGGCGCTCGACGAGCACGCTGGCGAGGCCGCGGCGGTGATCCTGGAGCCGCTGGTGCAGTGCGCGGGCGGCATGCGCATGTACGACCCGGTCTATCTCACGCTGCTGCGCGCGGCCTGCGACCGTCACGGCGTGCACCTGATCGCCGATGAGATCGCCGTGGGGTTCGGACGCACCGGTACCATGTTTGCCTGCGAGCAGGCCGGCATCCGCCCCGACTTCATGTGCCTGTCCAAGGGGCTGACGGCGGGCTACCTGCCGCTGTCGGTGGTGCTGACGACCCAGGACATCTACGCGGCGTTCTACGACGAGTACCTGAAGCTCAACGCGTTCCTGCATTCGCACAGCTTCACCGGCAACCCGCTGGCGTGCGCCGCGGCGCGCGCCAGTCTCGCGATTTTCCGCGAGGACCACACGCTCGAGCACAACCGCATCCTTGCCGCGCACCTGGGAGCGCGGGCCCGTGAGCTCGAGGATCTGCCGCACGTGGCGGAAGTGCGCCAGCGGGGCATGATCGTGGCGGTGGAACTGGCGCTTGATGCGGCGAGCCGCGATCCTTATCCGTGGAGCGAGCGCCGCGGCCTGGCGGTGTACCTGCATGCGCTGACGCGCGGGGTGCTGCTGCGACCGGTGGGAAATGTGGTGTACTTCATGCCCCCGTACGTGATCACCCCCGAGGAGATCGATCTCATGGTCGACGTTGCGCGCGAAGGCATCGGGATCGCGACATGCGACTGACCCGCGTGTACGTCGATGCGCCGCTCACGCCCGGCACGCGCGTCACGCTGGAGGGCGGCGCCGCGAGCCACGTCACGCGGGTGCTGCGCCTGCGGGTCGGGGACGCGCTCACTCTCTTTAATGGGTCGGGGGGCGAGCACGCGGCCAGCATCGACAAGGCGCACGGCGGCGCGGTGACCGTCGCGGTCGGCGAGCAGGACGCGGTCGAATGCGAGTCCCCGCTCGGCGTCACGCTCGCGCAGGGCGTGTCGCGCGGCGAGCGCATGGACTTCGTCGTGCAGAAGGCGACCGAGCTGGGCGCATCCCTCATCGTGCCGCTGCTGAGCGAGCGCAGCGTCGTGCGCCTGACGGCGCAGCAGGCCGACCGCAAGCTCAATCACTGGCGCGCCATCACCATCGCCGCGTGCGAGCAGTGCGGACGCAACCGCCTGCCGGACATCGCCGCCCCGATGCCGCTCGCGGACTTCCTGCGGGGTGCCGCCGCGGGCACGGTGCGGCTGCAGCTGTCCCCCACCGCTGCGCTCGCCCTGAAGGACGTGCCGCGCCCCGTCACCCAGGTGACGGTGCTCGTCGGGCCCGAAGGCGGGCTCTCGGACGAGGAGCAAGAGGCAGCGCTCGCGGCCGGCTTCACCCCGGTGCGCTTGGGTCCGCGCGTGCTGCGCACCGAGACCGCGGCGATCGCCGCTCTCACCCTGCTACAACGCGAGTTCGGGGATCTGTAGGCGGGCAAAAGTCGCGCCTTTTGCTCGCCGCCGCGCTGAAACGGCCGCAGGCCGGTTTCAGCAATTTGGCGAGGCGCGCCTACGCGCCGATACTGGTCTCGTCCGCGATCATCTCTTCCAGACGCTCGAGGTCCGGAACCAGCGGCGTTTCGTTCACCATGCGGATCTGGCAGATGATCGGCGCGCGCTCGGCGAACACCCGGGAGTTGTCCGGCCGCACCACGTCCGAGCTCACCCGCACCAGCTGCGGGAAGCCCTGTGACAACAGCCCGAAGTTGCCGCCTTCGACCCGCGTGCCGAGCGCGTGCAGGATGACGATGCGGGTGCGGCCGCCGGCCGGCGGAATCATCTGGCCGCACGCGCCCTCGAAGGACACGAGCGGCACCGCCTTGCCGTTCCACGGCACGGTGCCGATGTACCAGGGCGGCGCACCGGTCATTTCCGCGGGCATCGTAAAGCCGATGACCTCGGCGACGCAGGCGCGCGGAATGATCAGCCGCCCGTCGACCAGCGGAACCAGCAGGCTGTAGATCTCGGTGACGCGCTCGGCCATGGGTGGATCAGCTCCCGGCAGCCACCTGGCGCACCGCCGCGCGGCGCCGCTCCACCAGCGGCGCGATGGCATCGAGCAGCTGCGCCTCCTGGTAGGGCTTGCCGAGATAGTCATCGACCCCGAGTTCGATGGCGCGCGCGCGGTGCTTCTCCCCGACGCGCGAGGTGACCATGATGATCGGCACATCCTTCAGCCGCGGATCGTTGCGCACGTGGGCCGCAACCTCATAGCCGTCCATGCGCGGCATCTCGATGTCGAGCAGGATCACGTCCGGCACGTTGTCCTGCAGCAGCGCCACCGCGTCCACACCGTCGCGCGCGGTGAGTACCCGCATGCCGTTGCGCTCGAGCAGGCGCTGCGTCACGCGGCGCACGGTGATGGAATCGTCCACCACCATGGCGAACGTGCGTCGGTCGCCGCGCTCCTTCGTGACAGCCGGCGGCCCCGCCGCCCGGGCGCGCCACTCGGCACGCACCAGCGCGCCGATGTCGAGAATGACGACGATGCGCCCATCGCCGAGGATGGTGGCGCCGGAGATGCCGCGGATCCCGGAGATCTGCGGGCCCACCGACTTCACGACGATCTCGCGGCTGCCGATGAGCTCATCGGCCACGAGTCCGGTGGAGTGCTCCCCGGCGCGCACCAGCACTACCGGAATGGTGACGTCCTGCCCGGGCAGCGGCGCGGGCTCGAGTCCCACGAAGTTCGCCAGGTACTGGAAGCGGTACTTCTGGCCGCCGTGGTCGAAGAAGGCGGCATCGCGCCCGAGGTGGGCCGTGACTTCGGACTTGGACAGTCGCAGCACGCCCTCGACGGTCGGCAGCGGCAAGGCGTAGTACTCCTCGTCGGTGCGCACCACGAGCGCATGGCTGATCGCCAGCGTCAGCGGCAGGCGCACCGTGAAGACGCTCCCTTCGCCCGCCTTGGTCTGCATGTGCAGCGCGCCGCCCAGGCGCTTGATCTCCGTGGCCACGACGTCCATGCCCACGCCGCGTCCGGCCTGCTGGGTGATGGCATCCGCGGTGGAGAAGCCCGGCTCGAGGATCAGCTGCAGGGCATCCTCGTCGCTCACGGCCTGGCCGGGCGCGATGAGCCCGAGCGCACGGCCCTTCTCGCGGATTGCCCGGAGGTTCATGCCGCCGCCGTCGTCGGTCAGGCGCACCATGACCTCGGCCCCTTCGCGCTGCAGATCGAGCACGACCCGGCCGGTGTCGGGCTTGCCGCGCCTGAGCCGCTCGTCGGGCTTCTCGATGCCGTGCACCACCGCATTGCGCAGCATGTGCTCGAACGGCGGCAGCATGCGCTCGAGCACCTGCCGGTCGAGCTCCCCCGAGGCGCCTTCCACGATGAGCTCGGCGCGCTTGCCGGTGTCGGAAGCCGCCTGGCGCACGATGCGCGCGAGCCGCTGCACGTGGCGCTGGAACGGCACCATGCGCGTGCGCATGAGTCCGTTCTGCAGCTCGGTGATCGTGCGCGCCTGCTGCTGCAGCAGGTTCTGCGTGTCCTTGGCGAGGTTTTCCAGCAGCTGCTGGATGCTCGCCACGTCGTTGGCGGTCTCGGCGAGCGCGCGCGAGTACTGCTGGATGGAGGAATAGCGGTCGAGCTCGAGCGGATCGAATTCGCTGCGGTGCGGGCCCTCGTCCTCGTGCTTGTGCAGGATCTGGGTCTCGGTCTCGATCTCCAGATGACGCAGCTGCTCCTTCAGCCGCGTGACGGTGCGCGACAGCTCGCCCAGGTTGAAATCGAAGGAGCCGAGCTGCTGCTCGAGGCGCGCGCGCGCGATGCTCGCCTCGCCCGAGATGTTCAAGAGCTGATCGAGCAGCTCCGCGTCCACGCGCGCCATCTCCTGGCGCTCACCTCCGGTGACCGGCTCGCGCCCGGGAGGTACCGGCTGCGGCGGCACGAGGCCCTCCTCGGCGCCCGGTCCCTCCACGGCAGCTTTCACCGGCGGCGCGGGGACGGCGTCCGCCCGTCCACCCGGCGACTCGGCAGCCTGCAGCAACTCGGCGTTCAGCCGCGCAAGCCGGGTCTCGGTCCCGCCCTCTTCCGCCGCGATAACCGTCGCGGACCGCCCGGCAGCCGGCTCCGCGGGGATCGCGGCCAGCGTAGCGGAGCGGGACGGCGCCACGGCAGGTGCGGTCGCAGCAGGCGGCACAGGTGTCGGGGCCTTCGTCCGGGGCGCCGGTCCCTGCGGATGCGATAAGCCCTGGATGCGCGCCGCCGCGGCGCGCGCCGGCGCCACCTGCTGACCCGTAGCGACCTGTTCGCGCATGCGCGCCAGCTCATCGAGGCTCGCCTGGATCACGTCGAACACTGCGGGCTGCGCCACCACGGCGCCCGTGTCGACCTGCATGACGAGAGTTTCGAGCTCGTGGCTCAGATCCCCCATCGGCAGGATGCCGGCCATGCGCGCCCCGCCCTTGAGGGTGTGCAGCGGGCGCTTGAGCGCCAGGCGGAACTCGGCGCTGTTGGGTTGCGCGCGCCATTCGGCGAGCGCGTGCTCGGAGGCTTCGATCAGCTCGGTCGCCTCGTCGGTGAATATTGCGGCCACCTCGGGATCGAAGTCGGCGGGCTCGTCGGGGGGTTCGCCTGCGGCTTGCAGCGGCTCGCGCGCGGACGGCGCGCGGTGCGCGGCCGCAGCGGCGATGCGCTGATCCAGGCTCTGGTCGGCTCTCTCGATCCGTTCCAGCAGCTGCCAGTGATTGACGAAGTAGCCGGTCGGCTCGTCGAGATGCGTGGCGACCGCTTCGATCGCGGCCATGCAATCACCGAGCAGCGCCAGCTCCTCGCCCCGCAACCCGACGGCGCTGCTGAAGGCGCGGCGCAGCCAGTGATCGAGCGGCTCGGCGAGGCGGATCCCGTGGCGCGCCTGCGCCATCTTCGAGCTCCCCGAGAGCGTGTGGCAGGCGCGGTAGACCTCCTCGGGGAGCGGATGCGGTTCGGGGTGCTGGGCTTCGCGCGCCAGAAATCCGCGCACGGTGGCGACATGCGTCGCCGTTTCGCGCGCGTAGATGTCGCGCAGCGTGTCGTCCTGAAGTCCCGGCTTGGTCGCGGCCATCGCGTCGGCGTGCGGGCTCGCCGCCGCGGACCGCGTGGCAACCCACTCGGGCGCCAGTGTCAGCTCGTGCTCTGCGGCGGCCGCCGGCGGGATCGGCCGCCGGGTGCCGGCGGCGGATCCGGGCATAACCGCGGTGCCCTCGGGGATCGACTCCCCTTCATCCTCCGCCAGCTCGGGCGCGGCGCGGGCCGCGGCACCGGGCTTACCGGCCGCGAGCGCGTGTGCGCGCCCGGCGATCGCGCCGGTGTCCTCCCTGGGCGGTACGCCGCTTTCCAGCTGCTCGATCAGCTGCGGGAGCACGGCAACGGCGGCGCGCAACGTCGCGAGTATCGGCGGGGAGCGCGTGAGGGTGTTGTCCAGCACGCGGTTCAGCAGGTTCTCGACGGACCAGGCGAACTCGCCCAGGTCCCGCGCGCCGACCATGCGGCCGCTGCCCTTCAGGGTGTGCAGCGAGCGTCGCACGGTGATGAGCGCCTCGCGCTCGAGCGGATTCGTTTCCCATGCGGGGAAGTAGCGCTGGATCCTGGCGAGCTCCTCGCGCGCCTCCTCGATGAAGAGCTTCAGGAGCTCGGGGTCGGCGTGCTCGGCGAGCGCGGCAACCCGCGAGGTGGCCGACGGCCCGAGCGTCGGAGCCGCGGCGCCCATGCGCGCGGCGTCCGCCTCCGCCGGCAGCGGCGCGGCGGTCGGAATCTGCACGGTGCGCGCATAGGCGGCGGGGTCGAGCGGCGCCACCGTCGGCACTGAGGGGGTCGGCTGCTGCTCGAGCGCCTGCACGCAGGCCTGGGCGTTGTCGAGCATGTACCAGGGATCTGAACGTCCCGCCTGCAGCGTCTCCATGTAGTACTCGACGCTGACGATGGCATCGGCGAGGCGGTCCACGAAGCCCGGCGGCAGCACATGCACGCCCGGTTGCATGACGCGCTTGAGCTGCACGGTGATCCCTTCGAGCAGGTCGACCGCGCGCGCCTTGCCCAGCAGCAAAAGGCCCGCCTTCATGCCGCGCATGAGGTCCTGCCAGCTGTCCAGGCCCGCCGCATCGAGCGTGCCGCCGACACTCTGGGTGATCGCTTCCTTGATGCGCGCGAGGTTCACGATGCACTCGCGCAGCACCGCGGCCTGCACCTGCTGGAACTCGCTGTCCTCGGCCGCCTGCGGCAGCTCCGTGTTCCTGGGCAGGATCAGGCCCACCAGCCGGTCGCCCAGCCGGTCCTCCACGCTGATCAGGGTGGCGGCGATCCCGACCAGCGTCGCCTCATCGGCCTGCAGCGTGCCGCCCGCGATGCCTTCGAGCCGCTCAGTCTCGTCCTGCACGCTGGTGCGCAGCTCGCCCAGGCCCAGCACTCCGAGCGTGTCGCCGATCTTGCGCAGCAGCTCCACCTGGGGAGCGAGCTCCTGGGGCTGCCCCGCTCCGCGGCGCACGAAGATGTCGAGAACGTCCTTCACCCTGGCGAGGTCCTCGCGGATCGCCGCGGCCACGGTCTGCATGAGCTTCACGCTCGGCGCCGACAGGCTCTCGCGCTCCTGCTCGATGCTCTCGTCGACCGGCAATAGCTCCGCGAGCCGGAACGAGGCGCGCACCGCGCTCACCCGGGGACCGGCGGATTCCGAACGCCCGACGTAGTACAGCAGGTTGTTGAGCAGCTCGACCGGCGGGGACTGCGCGTAGCGCGCCTCGCCCAGCTCGTACAGGCGACGGATCTCGCGATCTCCCAACCCCAGCAGGCGCTTCACCGACTGGCCGCTCTCCAGTCCGTTCTCCTGCAGCGCCTCGATGATCGCCCCGGTCACCCACCACAGCTGGAACACCGGCTGGCGGGTCGCGATCTGCTCGAGCTTGCGCGCCACCGCGGCGAGGATCTCGAGGTTCTGCGCCACGCGCTCGCCGCGGATCCAGCCGATGAGGCCCAGCTGGTAGCGCGCGCGCAGGCGCCGCGCCCATTGCTCCACCGTCATCGGCGGCTCGCCCGCGGTCGCGGCTACCGGCTGCGGCTGCTTGTCGGATTTCAGGTTCAGCAGCAGCAGCGTGCCCTCGGACAGGAGCGCGTTGCCGCGCACCGCCCGCAGATCGTTGAGCAGCGGCAACAGCACGAGCGCCAGGTCGCGGCCGCCGGCCAGCACCCGCTCGAGGTAACTCGGCAGCTGCACCATGGCGCGCATCAGCGCGTCCAGGCTCTCCGCCTGGCCCTTGCGCTCGGAAGCGGTGGCGAGCAGGTACTGCGCGACGTGTTCCATCTCTTCGGCGAGCAGCGCCGCGCCGTAGATCTCGAGCACCCGCAGCGCTCCCTGCACCAGATGCAGCTCCTGCGCGCAGCGCTCGAGCAGCGCCACGTTGTCGGGTTGCTCGACGTAGTTCTCGAGTGCACCGCGCGCTTCGGTGAGCGTGGCGTTTACCTCGCGACCGACGAGATCGAGTGTCTGGGAGGCGATTTCAGGCATGCAGTGGCTTTCGCTTGCCTCAGGACCCGCCGAGCGCCGAGATCTGGCGCACCTTGGCCGTGTTGAGCGTGCTCTCCTCGAGCCGCCGCACCATGCCGCTGGTGCCGGCGCTGCCGGGCAGGCGGAAGCCCGCGGCGGACTTGCGCAGCCCGGCGGACAGCTCGGCGAGCTTGGCGATGGCGATCGAGGTCGCGTGGGTCGATTCGGCCGTCTGGGCGCTGATCTCCTTGAGCACCTGCATGTTGCGCGCGATGTTCTGCGCCGCCCCGGTCTGCTGGCGGGCGCTGCCGGAAATGTTCTGCACCAGGCTCGCGATCTGGTTGGAGACCTGCTCGATCTCCTCGAGTGCCGCCCCGGCGTTCTCGGCGAGCAGCGCACCCCCCACCACGTCGGTGGTGCTGCGCTCCATCGACACCACCGCCTCGTTGGTGTCGGTCTGGATGGTGCGCACCAGGACCTCGATCTGCTTGGTGGCGTTCGCCGCGCGCTCGGCGAGCCGCTGCACTTCGTCGGCCACCACCGCGAAGCCGCGGCCGGCATCGCCCGCCATGGAGGACTGGATCGAGGCGTTCAGCGCCAGGATGTTGGTCTGCTCGGCGATGTCGTTGATCAGCTCGACGATGTTGCCGATCTCCTGGGAGCTCTCCCCGAGGCGCTTGATGCGCTTGGAGGTCTCCTGGATGGTCTCGCGGATGGTGTTCATGCCATCGATGGTGCGGCGCACCGCATCGCCGCCCTTGTGCGCCACCTCCACCGAATGCCGCGCCACGTCCGAAGCGCGCTCGGCGTTGCCCGAGACCTCTTCCACCGAGCCCGCCATGCTGGCGGCCGACTCGGTGGCCGAGGCGATCTGCTTGGACTGCGCGCCCGAGGCCTTGGCGAGGTGCTGCGACAGCGCCTGCGTCTGGCGGGTGGCGGAATCCAGCTGGATCGCCGAGCCGTTGATGGTGGTGACGAGGCCGCGCAACGCATCCACCGCGTAGTTGATGGAGTCGGCGATCGCGCCGGTGATGTCCTCGGTGACGGTGGCCTGCACCGTGAGGTCCCCGTCCGCGAGGCTCGACAGCTCATCGAGCAGGCGCAGGATGGCTTGCTGGTTGCGGTCGTTCTCCTTGAGCTGGGCCTCCGCGAGCGCGCGCTGGCGTTGCACGGTGCGGTGGGTGCGCACCCCCGCGATGAGCGCGACGAGCAACAGCACGAAGCCGGCGGCCGCAAGTCCGAGCGGCACCCACGACAGGAGTGAGTCGGCGGTGCTGGCGTGGGTCACATAGGCGGCGACCGCGCTTCCCCCGACGAGCAGGGCCGTCACGCTCAAGAGCGGCGTCAGCGCGTTGGGAGTGCGCGCGGGGGCGGCGGCGGGGACCGGGCTCATGCCGCGGCCTCCGCGAACGCCGGGCTCTCGAGCACCGAGCGCAGGCTGAGGACCGGCCACTGCTCGTGGGCGCGGCGGAAGGCGCCCGCGAGATAGCGCTCGCAACGCGCCACGGTCGGGGGCGCATCGCCGGAGAATTCGTTGTCCGCAAAACGCCGGAAGCCGAGCACCTCATCCACCAGCAGGCCCGCGGGGATCTCGCGGTGGTTCACCACCACGATGCGGGTGTTGCGGGTGATCGGAGTCACACCGCTGCCGAGAAAGTGCCGCAGGTCGATGACCGGCAGCAACTGCCCGCGCACGTTGGCGAGACCCTTGATCCAGGGCTTTGCCCCCGGCACGCGCGTAGTGCTCGTCGGCACGCTCAGCACCTCGCGGGTCTCCTCGCGCGCGACCAGGTACAGGTCCCCCGCCATGCGCAGCGCGACGCCCACCCATTCGCGGCCGCTGGTGGCCGGCTCGTTCAGGTGCGCCGTGACCGCACGGCCGCGCCGCTCGAGCTCCGCGAGCAGCTCGAAGGGCCTGTCCCGCAGGGACTTGAGCTCAACCTCGGGGCTGCTTACCGGCTCGGTCATGGCGTACGCGGCACGTGCAAGAAGTCAACGCGGGGCCGGCAGCTCACGCGGACAGGGTCGCCTGTGCCTTGGCGACCAGTTGATCGGGGGAGACGGGCTTCACCATGTAGTCGACCGCTCCCTGACGCAGACCCCAGATACGATCGGTCTCCTGACCCTTGGAGGTCACCATGATGATGGGAATCGTCCGGGTCCGTGGATCGTTCGCCAGCGCGCGGGTGGCCTGATAGCCGTTCATCCCCGGCATGACGATGTCCATGAAAATCAGATCGGGAGTCATCTCGCGGGCGAGGCGCACGCCCTCGGCGCCGTCGGCGGCCGCCGCGGTGCGGTAGCCATGCTTCTCGAGCGCCTTCTGCATGACGTGCACTTCGGTAGGCGAGTCGTCAACGATCAGGATCAGGGGCATGCCATCATCTCCCGATATGCGTCTCGATCGCGGAGAGCAGCTCGTCCTTGGTAAAGGGCTTGGTGAGATAGTGCTCCGAGCCGACGATGCGGCCCCGGGCGCGATCGAACAGGCCGTCCTTGGAGGACAGCATGATCACTGGAATGGAGCGGAACACCTTGTTGTGCTTGATGAGCGAGCACGTCTGGTAACCGTCCAGACGCGGCATCATGATGTCGACGAACACGATATCGGGCTGGTGGTCGGCGATCTTCGCGAGCGCATCGAACCCGTCGATGGCCGTGTAGACCTCGCAACCCTCCTTCGCAAGCAGCGTCTCGGCCGTGCGGCGGATCGTCTTGCTGTCGTCGATGACCAGTACTTTGAGACCCTGGAGTCTAGCGTTGCTGCCGGTCACGGTCAGGCAACTCCTTCCTTGACAGGCCACGCCGGCCAGGCCGTAAGTGGCGGGTTTAAGAATCGCCGCGAAAACCGAGCTTGAGCACACGCCGGCGCTGCGTACGGTCCACACCAGCGGCGTAGTTTCACGGCCCCCCGAACGCGGGGCAAGCGCAGGGCGGTTTTAACATATCGGTACACCCCCTGCTATGCCATGCGCGTCACGTTTTTCAAAGATCGGGAGCG
Organism: Steroidobacteraceae bacterium; assembly: GCA_050739055.1. Classification (GTDB taxonomy): domain Bacteria; phylum Pseudomonadota; class Gammaproteobacteria; order Steroidobacterales; family Steroidobacteraceae; genus 13-2-20CM-66-19. Next base: position 17,731 of record JBOIAH010000480.1, read on the forward strand.
CTTCCCGGACCGCCGCCGCGCGCTCAGGCAGACATAACCTCGCCGGCCTGAGCATAATCGCCCCAACGGGTACGCCTGCGGGACCGGATGAGCACTGCCAAACGACTCGGCGTGGTGATGGATCCCATCGACGCCATCAGCTTTGCGAAGGACTCGACCCTCGCCATGCTGCTCGCCGCGCAAAGCCGCGGCTTTGCGCTTGCCTATCTCGGAGCGGGTGATCTCATGCTGCGCGACGGCATCGCCTTCGGGCGCACGCGCCCGCTCGCGGTGCGGGCGGACCCGGGGAGCTGGTTCACCCTGGGGGAGCCGGCGATCGAGCCCCTGGGCGCGCTCGATTGCATTCTGATGCGCAAGGACCCGCCGTTCGACACCGAGTACATTTACAGCAGCTACATTCTCGAGCGCGCCGAGAGCGCGGGGGTGCTGGTGGTCAATCGGCCGCAGGGACTGCGGGACATGAACGAGAAGGTCTACACCGCCTGGTTTCCGCAGTGCTGCCCGCCCACCTTGGTCACCCGCGACATGGGGGAGATGGCGGGGTTCCTGCGCGAGCAGCGCAAGATCGTCGTAAAGC
>JBOIAH010000481.1:0-3467 GCA_050739055.1 Steroidobacteraceae bacterium
GAGCAGGTTTCTGGATCTGCAGTGGGACATGCAGGCCGAGACGGCGAAACTCGCCACGCTCCTGAAGGCTCGACCGATCGATTCGACGGCGGCGCTCGCGCAGGTCGATCGAGTCCTGGCGCTCGAGCATGACGTGAAGAAAGCACAGCTGGCGCTCCTGATCGGCATCAAGAATCTGCTGACCAATGCGCAGCAAGATCAATTGGTGGAGCTGCGACGTAAGGGTTCATGAGCAGCCAGAACCCTCCTTTACAGCCGCCCTCGGCGACGATACCGTGTGGGTCGCGTGTCTTGAATCCGGCTACTCAGTGGTAACGACTCCAGAGACCCTCACGAAGTCAGCACGGCGACGCGGCCCCGGCGATTCGGGCGAGTCATCGACTCGCCAGCGCATTCTCCACGCGGCTTTCGCCGCCTTCATGGAGCGCGGCTATTCGAGCGCCAGCACGCTCGAGATCGCGACCCACGCGAAGGTCTCAAAACGGGAGCTCTACGCGCTGGTCGGAAGCAAGCGGGATATCCTCGTTGCCTGCATCGCGGAGCGCGCGGTCAAGATGCGCTGGGCACCCGCAGCGCTGCCGGCCCCGCGCGATCGCGACAGTCTGGCCCGGGTGCTGGAGGCCTTCGGAACCCGGCTGCTCCTCGAGGTGAGTCATCCCACGGTCGTAGCGACGTTCCGGCTCGCAATCGCCGAAGCCAAGCGGGCACCGGAGGTCGCGCGCGCACTCGATGCTCAGGGACGTCAGGTGAATCGCGCGCCGCTGAAGGAGATACTCGACGCGGCCCGCTCCGCGGGACTCCTGCGCGGGGACCCGACTGAGATGGCCGATCGGTTCATCGCCCTGCTTTGGGGCGATCTGTTCATCGCCTTGCTGCTTCGCCTCGCCGTGCGACCGAGTCCCGCCGAGTTCAAGCGCCGCGCCGCTGGCGCGGCGCTAGGACTGTTGCGACTCTATGGCCCCTGATCGCAGCTCGCCGCGCGCGCGCGGCACATCGGCTTCAAACTCCCTGACCGAGTATCATGCGGCGAATCAGCTGGTGCACATCTGCGTCGTGTCGCCGCTCGGCGAGCCGCAGCCGCCCGGCCGCACTCTCCTGGACCGCGCTCGTCACTCGCCGGTCGGCAGGTACATCGGGCGCACCCGAGAGGATGCGCTGAGCGAGCTGCTGCGCGTCCGGCGCCGGCACGCGCTCCCCGGCCCTCGCGCCGGAGCCGGGCGCGGTCGCCACGGAGCGAACCGGGGGCGAAAGCAACGCTCTCGCGAAGGCCTGCGCCCCTTCATCTTCGGGAGCCGCAGCGCGGGCGCCGCCCGGGTACGCGAGCAAGCTGCCACCGATCACGGCCAGCGAACCAATCAGGCTACGAGTACGGTTTAACGTCTTCATGTGAGTCTCCAACGGTTGTGAGCACGAGTCATCGGGGTGCGCTCAGAAGTAGCGCACGACCTTGAGCAGTACGCTCCCCGCCTGGGGCAGTGAGCCGAAATCGGAATGACGTCCGCCCGAGTCGACCAGGAATAACGCGCCGATCGTCCAGCGATCCGACAGGTAGTAGTCGGCGCCGAGCTGCAGCCGTGAAGAGCCGTCGGTGAGATCAGCGTCGATGAAGCCGCTCACTTCCAGCTTCGGAACGAAGGCGTCAACCCAGTCCATCCGCAGGAACGCGAAGCGGCGGCTGATCAGCTCCTGCTGGTCGGCGGCATACTCGCGGACGTACCAGAGCGCGCCGGCGATCGGTGACCGGGCGCTGGCGCCGCTGCCGGTCCGGAACCACTCATCCCAGCCCGCGCCCGAGAACCCCGCCTGGTTATAGTGAAACTCGAGATTGAAGGTGATCCGGGGAAGCGCGGTCGTGTATGAGGCTCCGACCGCGAGCTGGTTGCGAAAGCCCACGGTCCCGAGGCCGGGCAGCACGCTCGCTGCCGCGGCGGGCAGACTCCCGGTTGCACGGCCGAAATCGAGCGCCTCCGCGCTCACGGTGCCCCGCCGTCCGCCCGACCATTCGATGTAGGTGACGACGCTCTTGCCGATGCTCTCGGCGAGGTTCGCGCCGAAGAGTACCCGGCCCTGTGACGCGAAGGCGAGCAGCTCGGGACTGAAGCCTTCGGCCACATCGATCGTGCCCTTCACCAGCCAGCGCGCGTGCGCGTTGGTCCGGTCGAACATCGGGTCGACGCTACGCAGGTCGAGTCGGGTGTAGATGGGGCTGTCCGAGGTGACCGCCGGGGCATAGGAGGCGGTGAGTGAGCCCCGCGTCCAGACGCGCTCCGCCCGCAGCATCAGCGTGCCCAGGCGGTCCTCGCGCAGCACGAGGGGATCGACGGAGAGCGGCTCGACCACTGCCCGCGTCTTGAAGAAGTCACTCGGATTGAAGCCCAACGCGATGCCGCTCTTCACGTTGATGCGGCCGGCATCGAGGAACACCCGCTCGAGCGGTTCCCAGCTGACAAACGCTTCGCGCAGGTCGTTGGTCAGGTTCTCGTGATTTGGGAAACCGAGCCCGTCCTCGGCGCGCAGGTTCAGGCGGCCGCTGTAGGTGAAGTGCAGGTCGCGGCCGGCATGCCACTCCCGCCTCACGTCAAGCAGCGCCCGTTCCTCCCAGCGCGGATCGGGCGGCGGCGGCGCCGGCACGAGTCCGCCCTGGAGCCACGACTGCGTGAAGACGTCTTCGAGGAAGACCTTCTGCAACGCGCCCGTGGCGGGCGGAGCTGCGGGCGCCGGCGCGGCCGGGGGCGGCGGAATGAGGCTCAGATCCTTGTCTTCCTGGACACCCACTCCCGCCCTCGCCGCCCCCGCCGCCCCCGCCGCCGCGACCGCCAGCAGCACGACGAGCATGCGGGGGGTTCCGAGCTTCATCTGACTTGCAACCGCGGCAGGAAGTCGCGCTGGAACCAGGCTTCCGGGATCTCCTGGTAGGCGTACTCACCGAAGGTGGCGGTGGTCGCGAGCGATGAGTCCACGGCGTCGATGATGACCGCCTCGGTGGGCCGAACCGCGCCGAGCCGCTGGGCGAAGGCGCGGAAGTACAGGATTTTCAGCAGCCGCCCGCTGTCGGAATAGAACTTGCCCTTGATCGGGTAGAAGCTTCCCTGCTCGACCCAGTATTCGACGCGGTTGTAGGTCGCGAGGTCGTCGCGGGCTTTCAGCTCGAGGTGCCAGCATTTGCGCGGCTGGCGCGTCGCGTCGTCGATCGTTTCCGTTCCAACGACGCTCGCCGTGTAGTCGGTGGCCAGATTCACCGTCAGAATGTCGCCGATCGCCGCCTGGCCGATCAGCCGCTGCTGCGCCGAGATGCGTACGCTGACCTTGGAGTCCGGGTCGTAGAACCACAACGAGTGTCCGTCGAGCAGCACGCGCTTGCCGGCATCGCGCGCCGGCTCCGCGTACTGCACCAGGTTGCGGAACTGCCGTGTTGCCGAGTCCTCCTTCGAGAAGACGACCAGCGAGTCGTGATCGCGTTCCTGGCC
>JBOIAH010000482.1:0-7192 GCA_050739055.1 Steroidobacteraceae bacterium
GCCACCGCCGGCGTGACGCTGGCCGTGGTGTTGCGCCCTGCGAAGAAGATCCGCGCGCCTGCGATGACGCCCACCCTCGCGCTCCAGTTGAATTCGACCGCCGGCGCGAGAGCGAGGTACTCGCTCGATCCGAACTGCAGATTGGCGAATCCCAGCGCGCCCGCCGCCCCGGCGCGGGTGCCCGCCACACGCGTGCTGCCGTTGTGCTGGTACACGAGATCCGTCGCGAGGACCCAGTTGCGCGTCACGCTGTACTCCGCCGCCGCATCGGCGTTGAAGGAGTCGCCGGGATAGGCGCGGCCGCGGAATCCCCCCGACGTCCCGTAGACGCTCGCATCCTGCACCGGCACCGAGCTTGACAGCGCGTACGTCAGGTCGAGGCGCACGCGCAGAATCCGGCCGTTTCTCAGCCACAGGTACTGCTGGGAATACCAGGAGACGGCGGTCGTGTAGGCGCCCGCGCCGAAGCCGTCGCTCGCGCGTTGCAGGCGGTCGTAGCGCCCGGTCGGAAAAGTCTCGGCAATAACGACCGCGGTCGCGGGCATCCAGCCGCCCTCGTGAAAGCTCGTCAGCCCGTATTGCAGCTGCGCGCCGATGTCGCCCATGCCCGGCGCGGAGCTGTTCGGCGCGCCGGCGGGCTCGTTGAAGCCAAATCGCGGCAGAAGCCCGACCGCCACCCGATCGGTGAGCCCGTAGATCAGGTAGGTGAGCGATCCGAGATCGTGCTCGCCGGTGGCCGCCTGCCGCCGGCGAGCACGGTCGTAGCGGCCGTCGGTGATCACGTCGTAGACGTAGGTCTCGACGAGTGCGTGGCCCGGCGGGAAAGTCGAGGCGTTGGGGGCGAGCAAAGGCCCGGTCCACCACGCCTCGGCGAGCGACTCGCGCGCCGTCGTCTCGGGTGCGCTCACGGACGCTGGCGCGGACAGCGGATCCTCCACCGCCCCGGCCGCACCGCTCGCCAGTCCCAGGACACACACCGCCCAGGGCCTGCCGCGGCGCGCAGCTCGTAGACACTGCGTTCCCCCCCCCGGCGACCCGTTACTTGCGCACCTCCTCACCGACGTCACGCCCTGAGCGAGAACGGCGTGAAGTTGGTGCCGCGATCGTAGAAGTCCTCCTGTTCGGCGCGCTTCAGAAAAGCGACGATCCGGTAGGTCAGCGGCGTCGCGATCACCTCCCACGCCGATTTCAGCAGGTACTGCGTGGTGGTCACGGTGAGCAGCTCGCTCGTGGTCCACAAGCCCGCGAACGCAATGGCGTAGAACAATGCCGAGTCGATCAGCTCCCCGCAGACGGTCGAGCCGATGATCCGCGTCCACAGCCAGCGCCCCCGGGTCCAGAGCTTCATCTTCGCCAGCACGTAGCTGTTGACGAACGAGCCGCACCAGAACGCGATGATGGAGGCGCAGATGATCCGCGGAGTGTTGCCGAAAATTTCCTCGACCGCCGGCTGCTTGCTCTTCCAGAAATCCGCCGGCGGCAGGTGCACGATCACCATGGACATGAAGGCCGCGAACACCAGCGCGGCAAAACCGCTCCACACGCAGCGGCGGTCGCGCGCATAGCCGTACACCTCGGTGAGGATGTCCCCGAACAGGTACGAAATCGGGAAGAACAGCACCCCCGCCATGAAGGTGACCGCGCCCACGAGCGGCAGGTGCACGGTGGAGACCTTCGCCGGCCCGATGAGATTCGCGCACAGCAGCACGCACACGTAGGCGCCAAGAATGAGGTCGTAGTAGCGGTAGGTTTTCACCGGCGGTTTTTCAACGTGACGCGGGGCCGCGCGCCGGCCGCACCGTGCCGGTGAGCTCCCCGAAGCCGATTCGGGTGCACCCGCCCCGCTCGCACCAGGCGCGGAACGTGACCCGATCGCCGTCCTCGAGAAACGTACGGCTCTCCCCGCCCGCCAGCGCGATTGCGTGCTGGCCGCCGCCGCTGAGCTCCAGCAGCGAGCCCGCCTCGTGCGGCGCGGGACCCGACTGCGTGCCGCTGCCGAGCAGATCGCCGGCCTGGAGATTGCAGCCGTTGACCGTGTGGTGGGCCACCATCTGCGACACGGTCCACCACGAGTCGCGGAAGTTCGCGTGCGAGAGACGCTGGGCCGCGGCGCCGCTCTCGCGCATGCGCGCGGTGTCCAGCCACGCTTCCAGATGCACGTCGATGCCCCCCGCGGCGCGCAGCCCGGCGCCATCCAGATAGGCGAGCGGCGGCGCTTCCGCCGGCGGCCGTGTCCACGGCGTGCGAAACGGCGCCAGCGCGTCCAGCGTCACGATCCACGGGGACACCGTGGTCGCGAAATTCTTGGCGAGAAACGGCCCGAGCGGCTGGTACTCCCACGACTGGATGTCGCGCGCCGACCAGTCATTCAGCAGACACACGCCGAACACATGACTCTCCGCCTCGGCGAGCGCCACGCTCCGGCCGAGCTGGTTGCCGCGGCCAATGAACACGCCGACCTCCAGCTCGTAGTCGAGCCGCTGCGTGGCGGCGAGCTGCGGCTGGGCCGCACCCGGCGGCAGCACCTGCCCGACGGGGCGCGCAAACTCAAGACCCGAGACGCGGATCGAGGAGGCGCGCCCGTGGTACGCAATCGGCAGCCACTTGTAGTTGGGCAGCAGCGGATTGCCAGGGCGAAACAGCCGGCCGACCGCCGTGGCGTGATGGATCGAGGCGTAGAAGTCCGTGTAGTCGCCGACGTCGGCCGCGACGCGGTATTCCACCGCGACCTGCGGCACCAGCAGCGCGCGCACGCGGCTCGCGAGAGGAGCTGCGGTGCGCAGCGCCTCGGACAGCGAGGCGCGCAGCGCCGTCGCGGCTTCGGGCCCCAGCGCCATGAAGGCATTCAGCGCAGGCCCCGCACAGGCGCCGAGCGCCGGCGCGGCGCCTCCCGTGAAGGGCGCCAGTGCGTGCAGCGCGCCCAGGTCCAGCACCTGGTCGCCGATCGCCACACCACCGCGGAAAGACTCGGCGCTCCCCGCGCGACGGAACGCCGCGAACGGCAGGTTCTGTACGGGAAAATCGCAGCCCGGCACGTTGGCCGACGGCACCCAGCTGGTGAGCGCCGGATCGTGTGTCGCATCGAGCCTGGGCATGCGCGTTCGGTCCGCCGCTATCGGGAGGGGCCGCGCCGGCGACGCGCTGCGGGGGGCGTGCCGCGCGGCGCATCCTCCGGGGCGAAGCCCTTCTTCAGCCCCCGCCACACCTGCTGATAGTCGCCCTGCAACTGCGGCGCGGCGAGCGCGAAGCGCGTCGGGCGGATCACCGCACGGGTCTCGAACATGAACGCCATGGTATCGGTGACATGCGCCGGCCGCGAGGTATCGGCGTGCGTCGCCTTCTCATAGGTCGCGGCGTCCGGGCCGTGGCCGCTCATGCAGTTATGGAGCGAGGCGCCCCCGGGAGCGAACCCTTCAGCCTTGGCGTCGTAGGTGCCGGTGATGAGCCCCATGAATTCGCTGGCGATGTTGCGGTGAAACCACGGCGGGCGGAAGGTGTCCTGCATCGCGAGCCAGCGCGGCGGAAAGATCACGAAGTCGATCGCATCCACCCCGGGGGTATCGCTGACGGATTGCAGCACCAGGAAGATCGACGGATCGGGATGGTCGTAAGTCACCGAGCCGAGGGCATTGAAGCGCCGCAGGTCGTACTTGTAGGGCGCGTGGTTGCCGTGCCAGGCGACGACGTCGAGCGGTGAGTGCCCGATGCGCGCCGACCACAGCTCACCGGAAAACTTCTCGATGAGCTCGAAGTCTCCTTCCCGGTCCTCGTACCACGCCACCGGGGTCTGGAAGTCGCGCGGGTTGGCGAGCCCGTTGGAGCCAATCGGCCCGAGATCGGGCAATCTGAACGGCGCGCCGAAATTCTCGCACACGTACCCGCGGGCCTCTTTGCCGGGAAGCTCCACCCGAAAGCGCAGCCCGCGCGGAATGACGACGATCTCCTGCGGCTCGGCCTCGATCAGCCCGAGCTCGGTGGCGACGCGCAGCGCCCCGAGTTGCGGCACGATCAGCAACTCCCCATCCGCGTCGCAGAAGAAACTCCCCTGCATGGAGCGGTTGGCGACGTACCAGTGGATGCCGCAGCCGCCGTGCTGATCGGGCGAGCCGTTGCCGCCAATGGTGGCGAGTCCCGCGATGAAATCCGTCGGCGCGCGCGGCACCGGCAGCGGGTCCCAGCGCAGCTGATTGGGCGAAGGCGCCGGCTCATCGAAGCGGCCCGCGATGCGGCCGGCGTCGCGCGGCACGAACCGCTCGTGCACCGCCGCCGGCCGCAGGCGATACAGCCAGCTGCGGCGGTTGGCGTGCCGCGGTGCGGTAAACGCGGTTCCCGAGAACTGCTCCGCGTACAGGCCGTAGGGGCAGCGCTGCGGCGAGTTGCGGCCCTGCGGCAGCGCCCCGGGCAGCGCCTCGCTCGCGAAGTGATTGCCGAAGCCGCCCTGGTAGGGCGGCGCGGCGCCGCCGGCCGGGCCGCCCGCGGCCCGAGCGGTGACCTTGTTCCTGGTGACCTTGCCCATGGTGGGCACTATAATGGCACAAACGGTTGCGCGCGCAACTGTCCTGACCGGAGAACGTGATGCCGCGATCGAGCGACCGGGCAACGCTGCGGCTGGCGGGCTTCGTGCCCTTCCGCCTGAACCGCCTGGCGGCCGAGGTCAGCAGCCATCTGTCGGTGATCTACCGTGGGCGCTTCGCACTGGAGATTCCCGAGTGGCGCGTCATGGCCACCGTCGGTCAGGACCGCGGCTGCACCGCGCAGTTCATCGCCGGCAGCACCCGCATGCACAAGACGCGGGTCAGCCGCGCAATCGCCCAGCTGATGAAGCGCGGCCTGATCGAGCGATTGCCGAGCCCGGGCGACCGGCGCGAGATGCCGCTGCACCTGACGAAAACCGGCGGGCGCATTTACGCCCAGCTCGTGCCGCTCGCGCTGGCGCGCGAGCGTGCCCTGCTCGGCTGCCTGACGAGCGCGCAGCTGCGCGGGTTTCTCGCCGGTCTCGATCGCCTGGAGAGGTTCCTCGGCTTGCGTGCCAGGACGCGGGGCGCCGACCTGCTAGCATGAGACTCGTGACGAGATGGCTCGTGTGGATGGCGGCCGGCGCACTGGGCTCAGGGGCGCTCGCGCTGGCGCAAGCTCCCCCGACCCGCTTCACTCCGCTGGCGCAATCCGCGCAGCTCACGGTGCAAGGGGCCGTTGCCGCGGACACGCTCATCCTGCGCGTGCAGCGCGCGGCGGGTCAGGCGCCGGTGAGCGGGGCGCAGTTGACAGTATCCGTCGATGGACGGAGCCTGCCCGCCGCCGCGCTTGCGGATGGCACGTGGGTGGTGCAGCTCAAGGACCTCCCCGCCGGTGCGCCGGGCAAGCTCGACCTGGTGGTCACGCACGATGGCGTGCGGGAACTGCTCAGCGGCAAGCTCGCCCGCCCCGGGACGCTCCCCCCCGCGGGCAGCAACGCGGGCGGCACGGCGAGCGCGCGGCGCGAGCACCAGCAGCTGGCCTGGTGGCTGCTCAATATCGCCATCGTGCTGATCGCCGCGATCGCGATTTCGCGCCGCATGTCGTGACGCTCGGGTCGCGCGCCAAGGCCCCCGGCTCAGCCGCCTCAGTTCGCCGTGATCTTCTTGAGATAGCGGTAGAAGAACTCATTGGCCATGTAGAAGGACGCCACCCCAACCCGTTCGTCACGCCCGTGCATGCGAATATCGTCCCGGTCGACGGCGATGCCGGAGACATCGTAGGTCGGAATCCCTGCCGAATCGGTGTACACGCCGTCCGAGGCGCCCGGATCCATGGTCGGCACGACCTTGAGCCCCGGCCACATGGCGCCGACCAGCGTGTCGAGCGGCTGCTCCACTTCGGGGATGAGCGGCGGAGGTGCTGCGCCCTTGTGTTCCGGAGCCTTCGCCTGCACCGTCCCGTCATCGGCGATGTAGTTCACCGTGATCTTCGGATCCCCCAGCACGGCGATGAGCTGCTGGCGTACGCCTTCCGGAGAATGCCCGGGCAGGATGCGGCAGTTGACCACCGCCTCGGCGCGCTGCGGCAGCGCGTTGTTGGCGTGTCCACCGCGGAGACGCGTCGCAACGCAGGTGGTGCGCGTCGTGGAATGATCGATTGGGTCGCGCGACAGGCGCGCGATCGCCTGCGCATCGGGGGGTTCTCTCAGAATGCCGCGTATGTCCGCCGCGCGCTCACCCGTCTCGATGTCCGCCATGCGCTCGTAGTAGGCGCGGGTGACGTTGTTCAGCTCGAACGGGAACTGGAAGCGGGCGATGCGCATGAGCCCCTGGGCGAGCTCGTAGATGGCGTTGTCGGGGCGCGGGAGCGAGCTGTGCCCGCCGCGATCGGTGCTCACCAGCTGGTAATCCGCGTAGACCTTCTCGGTCGCGCCGAGCTCGAACACCTGCGGCTTGCCGTGCTCGCTGTAGATCGAGAACCCGTCGTGGTTGAGCGCGAACTGCGCGTCCACCAGCTCACGGTGATGCTGCAGCAGCCAGCTCACGCCGTTGCAGCAGCCGCCCTCCTCGTCCGCGGTGAGCGCCAGGATGATGTCGCGGTTCGGCCGGAAGCCTTCCCGCTTCATGCGGATGAGCGTCGTCGCCATGATGGCGTCGCCGTCCTTCATGTCGCTGGTGCCGCGGCCGTAGAAGAAGCCATCCTTCTCGATGAACTTGAACGGGTCGACGCTCCAGTCCTCGCGCTTCGCCTCGACGACGTCCAGGTGCCCGATCAGCAGCACCGGCTTGTGCTTGCCGGTGCCGTGCAGGCGCACCACGACGTTCTTCTTGCGATCGTTCGGCCCCAGCACCACCACGTCGGCCGGCGGGAAGCCGGCCGCGAGGAAGCGCTTACGGATGGCCTCGGCGGCGGTGGTGACGTTGCCGATCGAGTCGGTGGTGTTGATGTCGATCAGCTGCTGGAAGATGTCGTGGGCGAGCGTGTTGTAGGTTGCCTGCCCGGAGGGCTCCGCGGCCGACACCATGCCGAACGCCGCGGCGCAGGCCAGCGCGCCCGCGGTCAGCCCCGCAATGCGTGAACTCATGTGAACGTACCTCGAGATCAGGAATTCGGCTCCAGCACCAGCAGGCGGAACGACCCGGGAAGCATCGCGGGCCGCGGGTGCGGGTGTTCGGCGCTCGGTGCCGGCGCCGGCCCGAAGCTCGCCGTGACCAGGTAGACGCGGTGCGTGCGC
>JBOIAH010000483.1:0-3345 GCA_050739055.1 Steroidobacteraceae bacterium
GGCCTGGACGCGATGGGCGCCGGTTGCGGCTACCGGGATCACCGTGCCCGCCAATGCCCCTTACAACCCGCTCACCACCGCCTTCCCGGGCGTGACCTTCAGCTACCTGCCGGCTCCCCATGATTTCTACGACACCACGACCGCCGCGCGCCTCACCGCCGGGCTGCACGGCGAGTTCACTCACGACTGGACCTGGGAGACGGCGCTGGTCTACAGCGAGAGTGACCTGCAGCAGGATCAGACCCACCTCATCTTCAAGCCCAATCTGGCGCTGGCGATCGCCGGGGGCTACAACGCCGCGGGCCAGCCGCTGGCCGGGGGCCCGTACAGTCAGGTCTACGGCGGCTACTCGCTCACCGGTCCGCTCATCCTGCAGCCGGCGCTCGATCCGTTTGCGATCGCCGCCGGCATCAATCCCGGCTCGCTCCCTGCCCTCTATGGCGCGGAAGTGATCCATGCCATCAGCCAGCTGGAATCCTGGGACGGGCAGATCGTCGGCCGCATCGCGGGGCTGCCGGCCGGCGAGATCGGTCTCGCGGTCGGTGCCACCGTGCGGCGCGAACTTCTCTCGGGGCACGCCGACCCGAACGGCCGCGTCACCGACCCCGCGACCGGCGCCTACGCGGTCAACTCCCAGCTGTGGCTCGGCGGCACCTTCGCCGATCCGTTTTCCGCGGCCCGCACCATCAGCGGTGGATTCGCCGAGGTGCGGGTGCCGCTCACCAGCGAGCAGTGGAACGTGCCGGCGTTTCGCGCCTTCGATCTCACCGCTGCGATCCGCACCGAGCGCTACAGCGACGCGGGCAGCTCCACCGTGCCGAAGGTCGGCTTCCGCTGGCAGCCCTTCGACGGGCAGCTCACCTTCCGCGGCAACTACGCCAAGTCGTTCCTGGCGCCGAATCTATTCTCGGAGTTCGGGCCCACCGATACGCGCCAGGTGGGTGGCGGAGTCATTGCCGGAGTCTTTGGCGCGAACTACAGCGCGTTGCCTTTCAACGGCGAGGACGGCAACAACCCGAATCTCAAGCCCGCGACCTCGATCTCGCGCACCATCGGACTGGTGTTCAAGCCGGCGCTGGTCAAGGGTCTGAGCCTGACGGCCGACTACTCGCACATCGTGCTGCAGGGCTTCCAGGCCGGCATTGGCTTCAACAACATACTCTCGAGCGTGAACACGGTCGGCTCCGCGTCGCCGTACTTCGCCAACCTCGCCATCGGCAATTTTCCCGGACTGTCGGGTTCGAGCAATCCGTTCACGACGCCGGGTGCGCTGCTCGCCTACCTGACCAATCCGGCGACCGGCAAGGGTGATCCCACCAAGGCGGCCAATCTGTACGCGGTCGACCGGTTCGAGAACAACTCGGAGCTCCGCGAGGAGTCCTGGAACCTGGGTGCGAGCTACACGGTCCCCACGGACCGCATCGGCGTCTTCACCGTCGCCACCACCGGCTCGATCTTCGATTCGTTCACCTTCGAGGGCCTGCCGGGCCAGGCGTTCATCCAGTATGCCGGGAACGTGACCAACGCCGGTGTGTTCGGCGGCACGCTGCCCAAATACCACTTTTACACGACGCTCGACTGGGCCTATCGCGACCTGGATATCGGCATCGCAAACACATATCTGTCGGCGCTGAACGATACCGGGCCGAACGGCAATCTCGCCCCGCTGCCGGTGAGCCGCTATTTCTCATGGGACCTGCGCGCCGCTTACGACTGGGGCAAGCTGAAGGCGGCGCTCGGCGCCAACAACCTCACCAACCGCATGCCGCCGCTCGCACCGCGCACGTTCACCGACAACAATGCTGACGTCGCAACCTACTCGCCGATCGGCCGGCTGGTGTACGTCACGGTGTCGGTCACGCTCTAGATCTAGAGACCAACGACCTCGCCCGGCACGGCGCGCGCGGCCTCCGCCGCCCGCCGCGCGCGACCACCGCAGGCTCGCCGAGCTCGTTGAGCAGTAGCGAGCCGAACTCCTGGTCGCGGCAAAGCTCCCCTTGACTTGGTACCCATTAGTACCATAGCATGCCTGCCGCTGGTACCGTACGGTACCAGAGCGACACACAGGAGCAAACGCAGTGGCCAGAGCAACGGTAACGGCAATGGCAACGGCGACGGTAACGGCAATAGCGGCGCCAACCGCAGTGGCAGCGCCGACGGCGGGGGCTCCCGCGGCGGTGGTCCGCCTTCGGGACGTTGCCAAGACCTATCGGTCGGGTGCCCTCGAGGTACCCGCTCTGCGAGGCATCAGCCTCGAGATCCCCTCGCACCGCTTCTCGGTCGTCATCGGCGCGTCGGGCAGCGGCAAGACGACGCTGCTGAACCTCATCGGTTGCATCGACGCGCCGAGCAGCGGAGCCATCGAAGTGTGCGGCCAGGAGATCGCCGCGCTCACCGACGACGCGCTCGCCGACTTTCGCGCCCGCAACATCGGCTTCATCTTCCAGACGTTCAGCCTGCTGCCAGTGCTCTCGGCCTACGAGAACGTCGAATACCCGTTGCTGCTGGTCGGCATGCCACAGGCGGAGCGACGCCGTCGCACGCTGGCGATGCTGGAAGGCGTCGGGCTCGCCGCCCAGGCGCGCCAGCGGCCGAACGAGCTCTCCGGAGGTCAGCGCCAGCGCGTGGCGATCGCGCGTGCGCTGGTCAAGGAGCCACAGGTCGTGCTCGCGGATGAGCCGACGGCCAACCTCGACTCGGCGACCGGCGCTTCGATCATCGAGCTGATGCGCCGCGTCCAGGTCCAGTCGCAAACCACCTTCATCTTCGCCACCCACGACCCGCAACTCATGGCGCACGCCGACGCGACCTTCGCGATCCGGGACGGCGAGCTGGTCGAGCACCGCAAAGGAGCCGCGCGATGAAACTGCTGCTCAAGATCGCCTTTCGCAACATGCTGCGGAATCTGCGCCGCTCGCTGATGACAGGTTCCGCGGTCGCTGCCGGCGCTTTGGCGCTGCTGCTCTTCGGGGGCTTCGCCGCCTACATCTTCGCGGGCCTGGAGACCGACAGCGTACAGCGGATCGGACATCTGACCGTATTTCGCGCCGGGTACTTTCTCCTGGGAGCCGGCAATCCCGCGGCCTATGGGATCGACCGCTACCAGGAGGTGATGAAGCTCATCGAGCGCGATCCGCTCGTCGGCCCGATGATCAACGTGATCACCCCGACGCAGTCGCTGGTCGGGATCGCGGGCAACTTCAGCGGCCGCGTCGAAGCCTCGAAGACCTTCCTCGGAACGGGGCTCATTCCCTCGGACCGCGAGCGGATGCGCCAGTGGGACGAGTTCGGCGCCAGCGCCGGCTACACGCCCGATCGGCGCATGTCCGACGCGGACCCCTCGCG
>JBOIAH010000484.1:0-10840 GCA_050739055.1 Steroidobacteraceae bacterium
CAATAATGAACCCGGTTACTGCGAATGGTGAGCGCGCGGCGTCCACGCGTGCGCGTCGATTTGCTGCGTGCGCTCTAGGGGGTATCACGATGGCGGTCGGCATGCCGCACAACGCCGAGGCGTGTGCGACCTGCGGCTGCACCCTGAGCGCGGACGCCGCGATGGGCTACTCGGCCGCCGCCGGATGGCGTCTGAGCGTCGAGTACGACTACATCAATCAGGACGAGCTGCGCAGCGGCACCCGCTCGGTTTCGGGCGTGCCTGATGGAAATGAGTTCGAGCACGATACCCTCAATCGCTACATCACGGCGGGGCTCAGCTACAGCCCCAACTCGTCCTGGAACGTCATGGTGCTCTTGGCGTATGTCGAACGTACTCACTCCACATACGGCACCTTCGATTCGACGCAACCGCTGCCGGATCTGAGCAGCTCACGCAGCTCGAGCATCGGGGACGTGAAACTGATCGGCAGTTATCAGGGACTGCTGCCGACGCACAATCTCGGCGTCCAGCTGGGCGTGAAGCTGCCGAGCGGTCACTACGGGACTGCGGTCGACTTCTCTGCAGGACCCAACGCGGGCACGCCCCTCGACGCGAGCCTGCAGCCGGGCACCGGCAGCACCGACGTCATCGTTGGCGCCTACTACTACCAGGCGATCAGTCAGGACTTCGACGTGTTCGTCAACGGCCAATTCCAAAGCGCCGTGAACCACCATATGGACCAGCCGGGGAACGATTACCGGCCGGGGAACTCAACGACCCTGAGCTTCGGGTTGCGGTATGAAGCCGACCCTCGCTGGGTGCCGCAGCTGCAGGTGAACCTCCTGCACAAGTCACCCGACCAGGGGGCGCTCGCCGACGTCCAGAGCACGGCCGGGACGGTGGCCTACCTCAGCCCCGGTGTCACGGCGCGAGTTTTTGCCGCGCTTCATGTCTTCGGGTTCGTACAGCTTCCGATGTACAGCAATCTCTACGGCTTTCAGTTATTTCCGCGTTACACCGCGAGTGTGGGTGCAACCTATGCCTTTTGAATCCCAGTGCGCACCGCTTCCGTTGCAGCGCCGTGCGTTCCTCAAGGGCCTGGCGGCGCTGGTGGCGTCGGGCGGGCTGCGACCCTCTGCGGCCCTGGCGCGCGGGGTGCGGGTCGGCGAGCGCGCGCCCCCGGCCACGCTCGTGACGGTCGATGGCCAACGGATCTCCACAGCGGATCTGCTCGGCCACGTGATCATCCTGACATTCTGGGCCACCTGGTGTGCGCCGTGTCGCGAGGAGCTTCCCCTGCTGTCGGACTATCTTGCCCGCCACGCGGACAGCGGGCTGCGCGTACTCGGCTTCAGCCTGGACCCGGCGGAGAAATTGTCGCAGGTCCGACAGGTCGCGCAGTCGCTGCATTTCCCGGTCGGCCTGCTGGCTGATTCCAGCGCGACCGGCTACGGTCGCATCTGGCGTTTGCCGGTAAACTTCACGATCGACCGCGCAGGCGTGCTGGTCGAGGACGGTTGGAAAGAGAAGAGTCCCGGCTGGACACGTGAGCGATTGCAACAGGTCGTCACACCGCTTCTGGCACCGCCGTATCCCCCGGGCGTCTCTTAGCGGGTGCGCCGCGGGCGCGCCGAGCCTCACCGACCGCAGCCGCGGTGCGGGCCTGCAGGTATACTGATCCGCCCCAGCAATTGCGCGCACCGCCATGTCCAAAGTCCTGCCCCTTCACGGCCAGGGCGCTCCTTCCGGGGCCGCGCCGCCGCTGGGCTCCATCGCCGAGATTCTGCAGGAGCTGCGCGCCGGGCGCATGGTCGTGATCATGGACGACGAGGAGCGCGAGAACGAAGGCGACCTCATCATGGCGGCCCAGTGTGCCACCGCCGACGCCGTCGCCTTCATGATCCGGTACACCAGCGGCATCATCTGCGTGCCGATGCAGGAGGAGCGGCTGGCGCGCCTCGAGCTGCCGCAGATGGTCCCGTTCAACAGCGAGACCCACCGCACCGCGTTCACCGTATCGGTCGACCTGCGAACCGGCACGACCACCGGCGTGTCGTCCGCGGACCGCGCAGCGACCATCCGCGCACTCGCGGACGGCGGCTCGCATCCCGCGGACTTCGCCCGCCCGGGACACATCTTTCCACTGCGCGCGCGCGCCGGCGGCGTGCTGGTGCGCGCCGGACACACGGAAGCGGCGGTGGACCTGTGCCGGCTCGCCGGGCTGCAACCCGTCGGCGTGCTGTGCGAGGTCATGAACGACGATGGCACCATGGCACGCCGCCCGCAGCTCGAGGAGTTCGCGCGCCGGCACCAGCTGAAGATAGGCACCATCGCGGGCCTGATCCGCCACCGGCTGCGCACCGAGCGCTCCGTCGAGCGCATCCTCGAGCAGACCGTGCAGACCGGACTCGGGGAGTTCCGGCTGTACGCCTACCAGGATTGCGTGAGCCTCGAGGTGCACCTGGCGCTGGCGCGCGGGCGGCTCGATGGTCCCGAGGCGCCGCTGGTGCGCGTGCACCTGCCCGACACGCTGCGCGATCTGCTCGACGTGCGCGGCACGCAGCGCGCCTGGACCGTGCGCGCCGCCCTGCAGCGCATCGTCGAGGCGGGCAACGGCGTGCTGGTGCTGTTGCGGCAGCCGGAGCCCGCGGCCGAGCTCACCGACGCGGTGCGCTCGGTCGCAGCGGTTGCACCGCCGGCCGAGAGCACCCCGGCCGCGGGCGAGGGCGCGATACTGCGCACGTTCGGTGTGGGCGCGCAGATTCTCAAGGACCTGGGTGTCAAGCGCATGCGCGTGCTGTCGGCGCCCAAGCAGATGCATGGCATCTCCGCCTTTGACCTGCAGATTGAGGGCTACGTCGGGGAAGAGGGGTGACCGAGCCGAAGGTCTTGGAAGGGGACGTGAGCGCCCGCGGCCGCAGGATCGCGATCGTGGCGGCGCGCTTCAACGATCTCATCGTGGCGAGCCTGCTCAAGGGCGCGACCGCGGCGTGGCTGGCGCGCGGGGGGGCTGCTGCGGACCTGGCGATCATCCGCGTTCCCGGCGCGTTCGAGCTGCCGCTGGTCGCACGCCGGGTCGGGGCGAGCGGACGCTACGACGCGATCGTGGCGCTCGGGTGCGTGATCCGCGGCGAGACGCCGCATTTCGAGTACATCGCCGGGGAGTGCGCGCGCGGGCTGCAGCTGGCGAGCCTCGAGACCGGCGTCCCGGTGGCCTTCGGCGTGCTCACCGTGGAATCGCTCGAGCAGGCTCTCGAGCGCGCCGCGACCACCGCGGGCAACAAGGGCGGCGAGGCGATGGAGAGCGCGCTGGAAATGGCTTCACTGCTGGCGCGCCTGTGAGCCGCGCGCCGTCAGGTGCGCGCTCCGCGCAGTACTCGAGCGGCACGCGCAGCGTGGCGCGCAAGCTCGCCCTGCAGGCGCTGTACCGCTGGCAGCTGAACGATTGCCCCTGGCAGGACCTGGTGCAGGAGTTCGCGGCAGCCGATGACATGCCGCGCGCCGACCGCGACTACTTCCGCGCGCTCATCGAGGGCGTGACGGGCGCGCGCGCGCAGCTCGAAGCGCAGCTCGGCTCGCTGTGCGATCGCGAGCCGCGGCTGCTCGATCCGATCGAGCACGCGATCCTGCTCATCGGGGTGTACGAGCTGCAGTTCCAGCCGCAGGTGCCGTATCGCGTGGCGATCAACGAGGCGGTCACTCTGGCGAAGCGCTTCGGCGCCACCGATGGCCACAAGTTCGTGAACGCGGTGCTGGATCGCGCCGCGCGCACGCTGCGCCCGGGCGAGCACTGAGGTCAGCGGGGGGAGGCGGCCATGCCGCTGTCGGAGTTTGCGCTGATCGAGCGGTACTTCCGTGCCTGCGGCGCGCAGCGCGCCGACGTCGTGCTCGGGGTGGGAGACGACGCGGCGGTGCTCGACTGCCCGCCTGATACACAGCTCATCGCGGCTGCCGATACGCTGGTCGCGGGCGTGCACTTTCCGCAGTCGATGCCGGCGGCGGCGATCGGCCATCGCTCGCTCGCGGTCAATCTGAGCGACCTCGCGGCGATGGGCGCGCGGCCGGCGTGGGCGCTGCTGGCTCTCACGCTGCCGTCGGCGGACGAGGGCTGGCTTGCGGAGTTCTCCGCCGGGCTGGGCGAGCTGGCGCACTTGCACGGCGTGGCGCTCGTCGGTGGCGACACCACGCGGGGCCCCTTGTGCGTGACCCTCCAGCTGCTGGGACACGTGCCGCGCGGCAGCGCGCTCACCCGCTCGGGCGGGCGTCCCGGGGACGTGCTGTTCGTCTCCGGCACGCCCGGCGATGCCGGCGCGGGCCTCGCGCTCGAGGAGCGGCGGCTCACCGCGCCCGCCGACGCGGCCCCGTATCTGCGCGAGCGCTTTCTGCTGCCCACGCCGCGCGTCGCGCTGGGGGAGCGGCTGCGCGCCTACGCGAGCGCCTGCATCGATGTCTCCGACGGGCTGCTCGGGGATGCGGGGAAGCTGGCGAGCGCCAGCGGCGCCGGGGTCGAGATCTGGTACGCCGCGTTGCCGCTGTCTGCGCCGCTCGAGCGGACGCTCGGGGCCGCTGCGGCGCGCGAGCTCGCGCTCACCGCGGGCGATGACTACGAGCTGTGCTTCGCCGTGCGGCCCGAGCGCGTCGCCGAGCTCGAGCGCGAGCTACCCGCGGCGCGCTGGAACTACCGGCCGATCGGCGTGCTGCGCCAGGCCGCGGGCGCGGTCGTCATGCGCGACGGGACTGTGATGGAGTTCTCGCATTCCGGATACAGTCATTTTGGATGAGGCGAGCGCGGCGCGGGCGCGCCCGCGGGCGTAAGCGCCGCGCCGGTGCCCTGAGTCCGTGAGGGATGCATCACAGTCGCGCGGCGGCGGGAGCCCTTATCCTGACGCGCCCTTGGGTGTTGCCCCACGTCATGTCATTACCGGCTTCCATGTCATTACCGGCTTCCAAGACGGTGCCGCCCGCCAAGCCGGGCGCGCGTACGCCCGACAAGATCGGCAAGTACGCGGTTATCAAGGAAGTCGGACGCGGCAGCACCGGCATCGTTTATCTGTCGCATGACGCGTACTACGGACGCGACGTCGCCATCAAGGTCTACAACATGGACACCGGCGGCGACGAGGAGCGCGCGCGCATCGCGCGCAAGATGTTCCTGTCCGAGGCGCACCTCGTGGGCATGTTGCAGCATCCGCACATCCTGCCGATCTACGACGCCGGCGAGGAAAATGGCCATTGCTACATCGTCACCGAGCACGTGCACGGCGCGCGCACGCTGGCGGCCTATTGCCGGCCCGACAACCTGCTGCGCATCGATGACACCGTGGAGATCATGTTCAAATGCGCCAAGGCGCTGCACTACGCGCATTCGCGCGGCGTGATCCACCGCGACATCAAACCCTCGAACATCATGCTCACGCAGGACAGCGATGTGCGGATCATCGACTTCGGCATCGCGCTGGTGTCGGATTCGGATATTTCGCGGATCGAAGGCATCGCCGGCAGCCCCTCGTACATGTCCCCCGAGCAGGTGCAGAGCCTCGACCTGACCAATTCCTCGGATCTGTATTCGCTCGGCGCCGTCATGTACGAGCTGCTCACCGGCTCGCGGCCGTTCCGCGCCGGCAACCTGCAGAAGCTCCTGCACCAGATCGTGTACGCGACGCCGCCCCCGATCCACACCCTGCGCAAGGACATGCCCGAAGAGCTCGAGAGGGTGGTGGCCACGGCGCTGCAGAAGGATCCCGCCAAGCGCCACAAGAGCGGGCTGGATTTTGCCGCGGAGCTCACCCGGGTGCACCAGCGCCTGCGGGAGGCCAACGCCCGCATCGATCACCAGGAGCAGTTCGGCGTGCTGCGGCGGCTGAAGTTCTTCCACGAGTTCTCGCACGCGGAGATCTGGGAAGTGCTGCGCGCCAGCAGCTGGCAGGACTACACCCCGGGCGAGGAGATCGTCAAGGAAGGCGAGCTGGACGACCGCTTCTACATCCTGGTGACGGGCGGCTGCGCGGTCGAGCGTCATGGGCAGCGCATCGGTGGGCTCGACACCGGCGATTGCTTCGGCGAGGCGAGTTATGTCCTGGGCGCCAAGCGCACCGCCACCATCCGCGCGAGCGGCGCGGTGACGGTGCTGAAGGTGAGCTCGACGCTGCTCGAACAGGTGTCGGCGTCCTGCCAGTTGCGATTCAACCGGGTGTTCCTGCGCTCGCTGATCGCGCGCCTGCAGAGCGCCGAGCGCGTGCCGCCCGCCGGCGCCAGCGCATAGCGGCCTTAAGGGGAAGCGCACCCGCTTACGGCGCCCGCTCAGGCCCTTGCGCACCGCCGCCGCCGGCTCCTAATCTTGTGAGCCGTGCATGTACTGCTCATCGAGGACGATACCGAGGCGGCGCGCTTCCTCGTCAAGGGCCTGCGTGAGAGCGGCTACAGCGTCGATCACGCAGCCGACGGCCGCGAAGGGTTGTTCCGCGCCACCGAGGGACAGTTCGATCTGGTCGTGACCGACCGGATGCTGCCGCATATCGACGGGCTGGCGATCCTCGAGCTCATGCGGCGCAAGGGCATCGCCACCCCGGTGCTGGTGCTCTCGGCCCTGGGCAGCGTCGATGACCGCGTGCGGGGACTCAAGGCGGGCGGCGATGACTACCTCACCAAGCCGTTCGCGTTCGCCGAGCTGCTGGCGCGCATTGAGGCGCTGCTGCGCAGGCGCTCGAGCTCGCCGCAGGCCACGCGGCTGAAGGTGGAGGATCTGGAGTTCGACCTGCTGGCGCGGCGCGTCACGCGCGCCGGGCGCGAGGTCGAGCTCACGGCACGGGAGCTGAAGCTGCTCGAATTCCTCATGCGCCGGGCGGGCCAGGTGGTGACCCGCACGATGTTGCTCGAAGGGGTGTGGGATCTGCACTTCGACCCGCAGAGCAATCTCATCGACGTGCACATCAGCCGCCTGCGCCAGGCGATCGATCGCGGCACCGACCATCCGCTCATTCACACGGTGCGCGGCTCGGGCTACGTGCTGCGCAGCGACGCCTGACACGTGCGGCTCGCGCTCTTCAAGACCAGCGCCTTCCGCCTGTCGGTGGGCTACACGCTGCTGGTCACGCTCGCCGTCGCCGTGACGCTCGGCAGCGCCTACCTGCTCACCGAGAGCCTGATCAGCGACGAGGTCGACCTGATCATCGATGCGGAGCTGAAGAGCCTGCAGGACAAGTACGCCCGCAGCGGGCTGCCGGGAGTCACCGAGGAGATCAACCTGCGTATCGACACCTGGGGGCGCATCGGGGCGGTCTACATGATCGCCGACTCCAACTACGAGCGCATCGCCGGCAACGTGACCAACTGGCCGTTCGACGGCATGCCGGCCGAGGCGCGGCCGGAGTTCGAGATCGCCAGCATCGAGCCCGGCCGGCGCGCCGTGCACCCGGTGCGCGCCGCGGTGCACCGGCTCCCGGGCGGCGATCTGCTGCTGGTCGGGACCGACATCTCGCAGGGGCGGCGCTTTGCGGAGAAATTCCGCTTCGCCACCCTGTGGGGCATCGGGCTGTCCACGCTTGCCGCGGCACTCGCTGGCTTCTGGTTCAGCTACAAGCTGGTGCGGCGCGTCGCGGAAGTGACGCGCACCTGCCAGCGCATCATGGCGGGCGATCTGAGCTCGCGGCTCCCGGTCGCGGGCTCCAGGGACGAGTTCGATTCGCTGGCGGCGTCGGTGAACCGGGTGCTCGACCGCCTCGAGGACCAGGCGGGCACGCTGCGCGCCACCTTCGACAGCACGGCGCACGACCTGCGCGCACCGCTGCACCGCCTGCGTACGCGCATGGACGCACTGCTGCTGCGCTCCCCGCCGCTCGAGCCCGCGGTGCACGAGTCGGTCGAGTCGGCGTTGCGCGAGGTCGATCATCTGCAGCGCACGCTCGCGACGCTGCTGCAGATCGCACTCGCCGAGTCCGGCGCGCCGCTCGCTTCCCCGGCATCGGTCGACGTGGGCGAGCTCGCCGAGGAGCTGGTCGAGCTGTTCGAGCCGGTGGCCGGATCGCAGGGAGTGCAGCTTGCGTGCCGGCACGACGCGCCGGCGCTGGTACAGGGCAATCGTCAGCTGCTCGCGCAGCTGCTGACGAACCTGATCGAAAACGGGCTGAAGTACGTACCCGCGGGCGGCCGGATCGAGGTCGGGGTGCGGCACCTCGCCGACTATGTCAGCCTGGAAGTCAGCGACAACGGCCCGGGCATCGCCGCGGAGGATCGCGGGCGCGCGCTGCAGCCGTTTGTCAGGTTCGGCAAGGGAAAGCAGGAAGGCAGCGGCCTGGGCCTGAGCCTGGTGGCGGCGATCGCCCGTCTGCACCGCGGGCGGCTGCGGCTCGAGAGCAACGAGCCGGGCCTGAGAGTGGTGGTCGAGCTGCCGGCGTAACCTTTCCCCGGCTCAACCGGCCCGTGAAGTAGCGGGCAAAAGCCACGCCTTTTGCCGCGGGCTCGACACAGCTCTGGGTGGGCTTGCTGACGGGGCCGCAGGGCCCGCCAGCCAATCTAACCACGGGTCTTGCCGTCCCGGCAGTCCTTGACGAACTGCGCGCGCTCCTTGCCGGTGAGCTTCTTCGCGGTGGCTGCCTTGTTGCAGGACTTCAGAGTCGCGTGCTTCACGGGGGTGGCGGATGGTGCGGCCGGCGGATCGGCGGCGAGGGCGGCGCCGCAAGCGGCGATGGCGACGGCGGCAAATACGGTCACGAGTTTCATGCACGCTGCTCCTGTTGAAATGCGGTGCTCATGCAGGTGGGCCGACGTTAGCGGCAAGGCCCTGTCGCGGTGATGAAGCCGGCATTAAGAAATCGTCATGCCCGCGCAGGGGCTTAGGCCCAAGCGCCACTGACGGGCGGGGGCGCCTGCGCACCGGGTGCGGCAGCTCAGGCGTCCTTGTCGTGCTCGATGAGGGCGTAGGCCGAGTGGTTGTGGATCGACTCGAAATTCTCGCACTCGACGACGTACGCCGCGACCCGGGCGTCGCGGTTCAGGCGGGTCGCGACGTCGCGCACCACGTCCTCGACGAATTTCGGATTGTCGTAGGCGCGCTCGGTCACGTACTTCTCGTCGGGGCGCTTGAGGATTCCGTACAGCTCGCACGAGGCTTCGCTCTCGGCGATTTCGATGAGCTCCTCGATCCACATGTGGCTGCGCAGCTTCGCGCTGATGGTCACGCGCGAGCGCTGGTTGTGGGCGCCGTAGTCCGAGATCCGCTTGGAGCAGGGGCACAGGCTGGTCACCGGCACCGACACCCGCAGCCACAGGGCGGTGTTGCCGTTGCAGTGCTCGCCGATGAGAGTCGCGCGGTAGTCCATCAGGCTCTCGACGCCGGACACCGGCGCCTTCTTCATGACGAAGAACGGAAAGCTCATCTCGATGTGGCCCGTGTCGGCCTCAAGCCGCGCGGTCATCGAGGCGAGCATGGCGCGAAACGACTCCACGGAGATCTCGCGCTCGGCGTGCAGGGTTTCCACGAAGCGCGACAGGTGCGTGCCCTTGAAGTTGTGCGGCAGGCTCACGTACATGTTGAAGGTGGCGATCGTGTGCTGCTCGCCCGCCGCGCGGTCCTTGACCCGCACCGGGTGGCTGATGTCCTTGATGCCGACGCGGTTGATCGGCAGCCGGCGCGTGTCGGCGCGCGCCTGCACGTCCTCGACCTCGGGGCCGGTGGCGCGCGCGCTGCTGGCGGTGGCGGCGGGAGGAGTCATGAGTGAAAGCCCCGGCGCCTTCAGGTCCCCGCGGAGCGCCTGCGCTGCTGGGACTGCAGTCCCCACCAGCGCTCGATACTGGCACGCAGGCCCGCCGGATCCAGCCCCGCGGCCGCGAGGCACCCGTCGCGCGAGCCGTGCTCGATGAAGCGATCCGGTATGCCGAGCTGCAGCAGCGGCAGCTGCAGCCCCTCGGAGACCAACAGCTCCCCGATCGCAGAGCCCGCGCCCCCGTGGGTGGCGTTTTCCTCGATGCTCACCAGGGCTCGATGGCGAGCCGCGAGCGCCACCACCAGGTCCTCGTCGAGCGGCTTGACGAAGCGCATGTTGACGAGCGTCGCGTCCAGGGCCTCGGCGATCTGCTGCGCGGGCGTCACGAGGGCGCCGAATGCCAGCAGCGCCAGCCCGCTCTGGCCCTCGCGGCGCAGCTGCGCGCGCCCGAACGGCAGGGCGGTCATTTCCGCGACCACCGGCACGCCCGGGCCGGTGCCGCGCGGATAGCGCACGATCGCCGGTGACTTGAGCGTGCTCGCGGTGTACAGCATCTGCCGGCACTCATTTTCATCCGCCGGCGCCATGATCACGGTGTTGGGAATGCAGCGCAGGTAGGACAGGTCGTAGCTTCCCTGGTGAGTGGCGCCGTCGCTGCCGACCAGGCCGGCGCGATCCAGCGCGAACACCACCGGCAGGTTCTGCAGCGCCACGTCGTGGATGAGCTGATCGTAGGCGCGCTGCAGGAAGGTCGAGTAGATCGCGACGACCGGCTTGAGGCCCTCGGCGGCGAGCCCGGCCGCGAAGGTCACCGCGTGCTGCTCGGCGATCGCGACGTCGAAGTAGCGATCGGGGAAGCGCCTGGAGAACTCCACCAGTCCCGAGCCCTCGCGCATGGCGGGGGTGATGCCGATGATGCGCGGATCGCGCTCGGCCATCTCGCACAGCCACTCACCGAAGACCTGCGAGTAGCTTGGCCCGCTGCTCTTCTCCTTGAAGATGGTGCCGCTCGCGGGATCGAACGGCCCCGGACCGTGCCACTTGATGGGGTCGGCCTCGGCGGGCGCGTAGCCCTTGCCCTTGCGCGTCACGACGTGCAGGAACTGCGGGCCGCGCAGCTTGCGGATGTTGCGCAGCGTCCTGACCAGGGCCTTGAC
>JBOIAH010000485.1:0-12917 GCA_050739055.1 Steroidobacteraceae bacterium
GCTCGATGCACCGGGCGAGGTATTGCCCGAAGCGGGCGTAGAGGAAGTAGTCGTCATCCCCGACCTGGAAGCGCGCCTCGGCAAAGAAGTCGGGAAAATTCCTCTCCAGATACTCGTTCAGACGTTGAAGACGGGCCCGGTCGCTGTCAGTCGACGCTTTGCGCGGCTTCATCGCGGTGCTGACACCTCGCTCGCCGCTGAGGAGGGCGGCGGCGCGAATATTCGGGCAACGCCAGCTGCGGTGCAAGAGGCGCGAGTTTATGCCGGTGGAGCGATAGTCGAACTACGGCGGCGCCATGTCACTCGTGGCCCGCTGCCACGCGTCGCGCGCCACGCGGTAGAGCACGTGCCGGCGTAGCGGGTGGCCGGCGTCGACGCGCGGGTGATCGAAGTCGTCGGCGGCTTCGGTGGCGAAGCCCCGGCCCCAGCTCGCCCGCCCGAGGCGCCAGTCGATCGCGACGCAGGGGGAGAAATACGCCTCGAAGGAGGGCACACCCAGCCCGATGCAGCCGATCAGGTCCCCGTTCTCGCGCAGTTCGCACGCCCACAGCCCCCAGCCGCGGCGGGCGATCTCCTCCTGGGCAGCCCGGGCCAGCGCGTCGCTCTCCGCCCGGGTGAGGCACCTCGGCATGAACCGCATGGCCACCGGATCGGCATTGAGGGCCGCGAAGGGCTCCAGATCGCCTGCGCTCCACTGCCGCAGCAGAAGGCGCGGAGTAACAAGGTCGGTCATCGGTCGTCTTCCGCACAGCCGGCGGCGGTTTTCGCGCTTGCAAGAGCCCCGCAGGCCGGTATTATCGAACGCATAGTGATGGTGTACACAGTCGATCGACGCGACGGCGGTCTCTTCGCTTCGTCCGGCTCCGACTGATGTTCGCGGGCTCCTCGCGAAGAGCCCTGCGGATCTCCTGAACGCATGAATTGACGGTGTGTCTGCCAGCCGCGGGTGCTTCGCCCGCGGCGTGTAGCACGCCTGTAGCCGGCCGGATCCAAGAGACTCTCACACACTATGCACGCTGCATCCCCCGGGCTCTATAAAGACGCGTACGAGCGCGACAGCTGCGGCTTTGGCCTGGTCGCAAGTCTCGACGATGCGCCCAGCCACGCGCTGGTGCGCACCGCCGTCACGTCCCTCACGCGCCTCACCCACCGCGGCGCGATCGCCGCCGATGGCAAGACCGGCGACGGCTGCGGCCTGCTGCTGAAGAGGCCCGAGGGGTTCCTGCGCGCGCTCGCCGCCGAGGCCGGCATCGCTCTCGCCACGCGCTTCGCCTCCGGTCTGGTGTTTCTGTCACACGATGCCCAGCTTGCCGGGGAGGCCCGCGTAGTGCTGGCGGCGCAGCTCGCACGCCAGGGACTGGAAGTCGCCGGCTGGCGCCTGGTCCCGTCGAACCCGGACGCCTGCGGCGCGCAGGCGCTCAAGACCCTGCCGGTCATCGAACAGGTGTTCGTGAACTGCCGGCTGCCTTCCCTCGACGAGGCAGCGTTCAACCGGCGGCTCTTCATGGCGCGCCGCCTCGCCGAGAAGGCCCTCGCGGCCGATCCGGTGTTCTATGTCCCGAGCCTCTCGGCGAGCACCATCGTCTTCAAGGGCATGGTCATGCCGCAGTACCTCACGAGGTTCTATCCGGACCTGGATGATCCGCGGCTCGAAACCTCCGTCGCGGTGTTCCACCAGCGCTTTTCCACCAACACGCTGCCGCAATGGCGCCTGGCTCACCCGTACCGCTACCTCGCCCACAACGGCGAGATCAACACCGTGCAGGGCAACCGCAACTGGGCCACCGCGCGCGGGCCGCTGCTCAGCTCGCCGCTCCTGCCGGACCTGCAGCAGGCGCTGCCGCTGGTCTCGCTCACCGGCTCGGACTCCCAGAGCCTCGACAACATGCTGGAGGTGCTGCTGATGGGAGGGCTCGATCCACTGCACGCGATGCGCCTGCTGATGCCGCCGGCGTGGCACGGGCTCGACACCCTCGACCCGGAGCTGCGCGCCTTCTACGAGTACTACTCCGTGCACATGGAGCCGTGGGACGGCCCTGCCGGGATCGTGCTTACCGACGGGCGCTATGCCGTATGCACGCTCGATCGCAACGGCCTGCGGCCGGCGCGCTTCTGCATCACGCACGACCGCCTGCTCACCATCGCCTCCGAGACCGGCGTGTGGGACTACCGGCCCGAGGACGTCGTGCGCAAGGGCAAGCTCGGGCCCGGCGACATGATCGCGCTCGACCTCACCACCGGCACGCTGCTCACCTCGCAGGACATTGACCAGCGGCTCAAGGCCCGCCATCCCTACAAGAGCTGGCTGCGCCAGGGGGTGCGCTACCTTGAGAGCGACCTCGTGGACCCGCGGCTCGCGGCCGAGCCGATGGACCGCGACACCCTCGCGCTCTATCAGAAGATGTTCAACGTCACGCGCGAGGAGCGCGACGACATCATCCGCGTGCTCGCCGAGGACGAGAACGAGGCGGTCGGCTCGATGGGCGACGACACACCGATGCCGGTGCTGTCGCACCAGGTTCGCTCGCTCTACGACTACTTTCGCCAGCAGTTCGCCCAGGTCACGAACCCGCCCATCGACCCGCTGCGTGAGACGATCGTGATGTCGCTGCAGACGCAGATCGGACCGGAATGCAACATCTTCCTGCCCGCACCCGAGCACGCCCGGCAGATCGTACTCGGCTCCCCGATTCTCTCGCAGCGCAAGCTGCGCCAGATCCTGGCGCTCGAGGAGGTCACTCACGAATTCCTGGACCTGCAGTACGAGCCGGCGGAAGGCCTGCGCGCGGCGATCCTGCGCCTGTGCGCGCAGGCGGAGGGCGCGGTGCGCGAGGGAAAGCTGGTGCTGCTGCTGTCGGATCGGTATCTCGTGAAGGGGCGCATCCCCGCGCACGCGCTGCTCGTGACCGGCGCGGTGCATCAGCACCTGGTGAACGCCGGGCTGCGCTGCCGGTGCAACCTGCTCGTCGAGACCGGCACGGCGCGCGAGCCGCATCACTTCGCCTGCCTGATCGGCTACGGGGCGACCGCCGTGTACCCCTACATGGCGTACCAGGTGCTGTTCGAGATGATGCGCCGCGGACAGGTGAAGCTCGACTTCGCGGCGCGCGTGGAGCTCGGCCGCAGCTACCGCGCGGGCCTGCGCAAGGGCCTGTTCAAGATCATGTCGAAGATGGGCATTTCCACCATCTCGAGCTATCGCAGCTCGCAGCTGTTCGAGATCGTGGGGCTGGCGGATGAGGTGGTGGGGTTGTGCTTCACCGGCACCGCGAGCCGGGTGCAGGGTGCGGATTTCAACGACCTGGAAGCGGATCTGAAGGAGCTCGCCGCGCGCGCCTGGAACCCGCGCGAAGCGATCGGCCAGGGGGGACTTCTCAAGTACGTGCATGGCGGGGAGTACCACATGTACAACCCCGACGTGATCGCCGCGTTGCAGGCCGCGGTGATCTGCGGGGACCACGCCCGCTACCGGGAGTTCTCGGCGCTGGTGAACAGCCGGCCCGCGTCGACTTTTCGCGATCTGCTTGCTCTCAAGAGCGGCGCGCGGCCGGTGCCGCTCGCCGAAGTGGAGCCCGCGGAGGCGGTGCTGGCGCGTTTTGACAGCGCCGGCATGTCCCTCGGCGCCCT
Organism: Steroidobacteraceae bacterium; assembly: GCA_050739055.1. Classification (GTDB taxonomy): domain Bacteria; phylum Pseudomonadota; class Gammaproteobacteria; order Steroidobacterales; family Steroidobacteraceae; genus 13-2-20CM-66-19. The sequence continues at coordinate 3,628 of JBOIAH010000485.1, forward strand.
CTCGCCCGAGGCGCACGAGGCGCTCGCCATCGCCATGAATCGCTTGGGTGCCCGGTCCAACTGCGGCGAGGGCGGCGAGGACCCGGCGCGCTACCGCACCGAGAAGAACTCCAAGATCAAGCAGGTGGCTTCCGGGCGCTTCGGGGTGACTCCCGAGTACCTGGTCAACGCCGAGGTGCTGCAGATCAAGATCGCGCAGGGCGCCAAGCCCGGCGAGGGCGGGCAGCTCCCGGGACACAAGGTCAACGACATGATCGCCACCCTGCGCTTCGCGCGCCCGGGAGTCGGGCTCATCTCGCCCCCGCCGCACCACGACATCTATTCCATCGAGGACCTTGCGCAGCTGATCTTCGACCTCAAGCAGGTGAACCCCGCGGCGCTGGTATCGGTGAAGCTGGTCGCCGAACCCGGGGTCGGCACGGTGGCGGCCGGCGTCGCCAAGGCCTACGCGGACCTCATCACGATCTCCGGCTACGACGGCGGCACGGGGGCGAGTCCGCTGTCCTCCATCAAGTACGCCGGCACGCCCTGGGAGCTCGGGCTTGCCGAGACGCACCAGACGCTGCGCCTGAACGACCTGCGCGACCGCGTGCGACTGCAGGCCGACGGGGGACTGAAGACCGGGCTCGACGTCGTGAAGGCCGCGATCATCGGCGCGGAGAGTTTCGGCTTCGGCACCGCGCCGATCGTAGCTCTCGGGTGCAAGTATCTGCGCATCTGTCATCTCAACAACTGTGCGACCGGGGTGGCGACCCAGCACAACGTGCTGCGCTCGAAGTACTTCACGGGACTGCCGCAGATGGTGATCAACTACTTCCGGTTCGTCGCCGAGGAAGTGCGCGAGATCCTGGCGTCCCTCGGGGTGCGCAGCCTGGCGGACATCATCGGGCGCACCGAGTACCTCGAGGTGCTCCCCGGGACCACGCCCAGGCAGCGCAAGCTCGATCTCACGCCGATTCTTTCGAGCGCGGGACTCGGGAGCGACGTAGCGCGGTTCTGCTCGACGCCCTCGAACGCGCCGTTCGATGCGGGCGAGCTCGCCGAGCGCATGGTGCGCGACATGCTGCCCGCCATCGAGGCCAGGAGCGGCGGGGAGTGGCGCTACCCGCTCAGCAACTTCAACCGCTCGATCGGTGCGCGCCTCTCGGGCGAGATCGCGCGTCGCTGGGGCAATTACGGCATGGAGAATGCGCCGCTGACCGTGCGCTGCAGCGGCAACGCCGGCCAGAGCTTTGGCGTGTGGAACGCCGGCGGCCTCAACCTCTATCTCGAGGGCGACGCCAACGACTACGTCGGCAAGGGCATGGCGGCCGGGCGGATCGTGCTGCGCCACCCGCGTGAGGCGCGTTTCGTGGCGCGCGAGACGGTGATCATGGGCAACACCTGCCTGTATGGCGCCACCGGCGGGGAGCTGTACGCCGCCGGCGTCGCCGGCGAGCGTTTCGCGGTGCGCAACTCCGGCGCGGTGGCGGTGATCGAGGGCGCGGGGGATCACTGCTGCGAGTACATGACGGGCGGGGCGGTGTGCGTGCTGGGGCGCACCGGCGTTAACTTCGGCGCGGGGTTCACCGGCGGCTTCGCCTACGTGCTCGACCTCGAGCGCAACTTCGTCGACCGCTACAACCACGAGCTCATCGACATCAGCCGCATTCACCCCGAAGCCATGCAGTCGCACGCGCAGCACCTCGAGGGCCTGCTCGAGCGCCACGTCGCCGAAACCGGCAGCGCCTGGGCCGGGGAGATCGCGCAGGACCTGCGCACCTACCTGCCTAAGTTCTGGGTGGTGAAGCCCAAGGCGGCTTCCATCGACTCGCTCATCGAGAACCTGCGGCGCGCGGCTTAGAAGCGCGCACGGGGCGACCATGGCCGACAGGAACCTGCAGTTTCTCGACATCCCGCGCGCCGAGCCGGCCAAGAGCGCGGTGGAAGTGCGGCTGCGCAACTTCCGCGAGATCTACGCGCCGTACGATGCGGCCGGCGCGGCGCAGCAGGCTGGCCGCTGCCTCGCCTGCGGCAACCCGTTCTGCGAATGGAAGTGCCCGGTACACAACTACATCCCGAACTGGCTCAAGCTCATCGAGGAGGGAAATCTCTTCGAGGCCGCGGAGCTGTCCCACAAGACCAACTCGCTCCCCGAGGTGTGCGGCCGCATCTGCCCGCAGGACCGCCTGTGCGAGGGCGCCTGCACGCTCAACGACGGCTTAGGTGCCGTCACGATCGGCTCGATCGAGAAGTACATCACCGACGAGGCGCTCAAACGCGGCTGGAAGCCCGACATGTCGAACGTGCGCGCTACGGCTAAGCGGGTCGCGATCGTGGGGGCGGGACCTGCGGGCCTGGGTTGCGCGGACATCCTGGCGCGTAACGGCGTGCAGCCGGTGGTGTTCGACCGCCATGTGCGCATCGGCGGACTGCTCACCTTCGGCATCCCGCCCTTCAAGCTGGAGAAGGAGGTCGTGGAGAAACGCCGCGAGATCATGGAAGGCATGGGCGTCGAGTTCCGGCTGGAGTGCGAGGTCGGCAGCGATCTGCCGTTCGAGCGCCTGCTCGGGGAATACGACGCGGTGTTCCTCGGCATGGGAACCTATGCGGGGGTAAAGGGAGGATTTCCCGGCGAGGATCTGCCGCAGGTCCACGAGGCGCTTCCCTACCTCATCTCCAACATCCGGCATGAGATCGGGCTCCCCGACGCCGCGCGCTCGCTGATCAGCCTGCGCGGCAGGCGGGTCATGGTGCTGGGCGGCGGGGACACCGCCATGGACTGCAACCGCACCGCCATCCGCCAGGGTGCCGACTCGGTCACCTGCACCTACCGGCGCGACGAGGGCAACATGACCGGCTCCCGGCGCGACTACCGGAACAGCCGCGAAGAGGGCGTCGAGTTCCTGTTCAACCGCCAGCCGATCGAGATCGTAGGCACCGAGCGCGTCGAGGGTGTGAAGCTGGTGCAGACCCGACTCGGCGCACCGGATGCGCGCGGACGGCGCGTGCCGCAGGCGATCGCGGGCTCCGAAGAGATCGTGCCGGCCGATGCGGTCATCATCGCGTTCGGTTTCCTGCCGAGCCCCCCGCCGTGGTTCGACCCGCATCAGATCCGCCTGCACGACGATGGCCGGGTGCGCGTGTCGGCGGCGCAGGCGACTCCGTACCAGACCACCAACCCGCGGGTGTTTGCCGGCGGGGACATGGTGCGCGGCTCGGACCTGGTCGTGACCGCGGTGTTCGAGGGGCGCGAGGCGGCGCGCGGGATTCTCAACTATCTGGGGGTGAGCTGAAGCATCTGGCCGGCATGGCTGAATGCCGTAGAATCCTCGACGGGATCGCCTCGGTGCCGTTCATGCCGGAGTTCGTGCCTCGTCTGGGGACCCTGCCGCCCGCACAGATCCGTCTGTGGCCGGAACTCGCCGCGCTGTCGGGCGACTTTGTGCTGTACGGTGGCACGGCCCTGGCTCTGCACCTCGGGCACCGGCATTCCGTGGACTTTGATTTTTTCGGCAGCCGGGCGTTTGACGTGCAAGCACTGGAGACCATGATCCCGTTCCTGAAGGGCGCAAAGATCGTTCAACGCGAGGCGAATACGCTGACCGCAATCGTGCAACGTGGTGACCCGGTGAAAGTGTCTTTCTTTGGCTTGCCTGGGTTGCCGCGGCTCAGGCCGCCTCATGTCGCCAGGGACAACGGCCTGCAAGGGGCCTCGCTGCTCGACCTCGCAGGTACCAAGGCGTCGGTACTGCAGGTGCGAGCGGAAGCCAGGGACTATATCGACATGGATGCTCTCATGAGACTCGCAAGTGTCGGCTTGCCCACCGCATTGGCCGCGGCGGCCAGGCGCTCTGTTATTTCGATGGCGGAAATTTGCGTGGCCTTCCCGAAGAGATGAAACTTCGCCTCGTGACAGCCGCCCGCGCAGTCGATCTGGATCGTCTGCCAAGCATCGAGCCAGACGTCCCGCCGGCGAGCCGCGACCGCGGACACGAGCTGTGAACGCAATTCCGGTCACACCCCTGATGCTGGAGATCGCACGGCGCATCGTCTGGTTCGAGCCACCCGAGACAGCGCTTGCCAGCCCGACGCGCTTCATGGCGTACGCAATGACGTACGCTCATCATGAGGACATGCGTGTGATCCGCCGCTACGTGTCCGACGACGATCTTCGGGAAGCGCTTGATCGCGCCCCTCCCGGGATAATCGACCCGCGTTCCTGGGCTTATTGGAATTCCAAGGTGGGCAGGTACCCGCCGCCGCCCCTACCCAGTCGCGAGCTCGGCACCGCCTCGGCGCTCAAGCCGTTGCCGGAGGACCCGCGATGCCAGGGGCGGGCCGCTTGGCAAAACATAAAACAACAGTCCACGAATATGGATCCAGAGGAAGTGCGCCGCCGTGCCCGGCAGGAATGGCTGGCGAAATACGGGCCCAAAGACGGAGATTGAACGATGCAAGACGCCATGGTCACGACAGCCCTCGCGCTGCCGGGGTACAGAATCGTCAGCAATCTCGGCGTGGTGCGCGGTCTCATGGTGCGGTCGCGGTCCATCGTAGGCAACATCTTCGGCAGCCTGCAGGCGCTCCTCGGCGGCAATATCACGATCTACACCAACCTGTGCGAGCGCGCCCGGTCCGACACCTACCGTCTGATGTGTGAGCACGCCGAGCAGCGTGGCGCAAACGCCATCATTGCGATGCACTACGACGCCACCGAGCTCATGACGGGTCTGACCGAAGTGTTGTGCTATGGCACCGCGGTGATCGTCGAGCGCGAGCGCGGCGGCGCCTGAGGATGCGGCAGGTGCAGGCTGGCTCAGGGATCTGCGCGCAAAAAGAAGCCCCGCTCTCTTAAGAGCGGGGCGCTTGAGCTGCTGCATCGAATGACCCGGTGGTTCGCTGTCAGCTCCGTCCGGAGCGCGCGCCAATCGCGGATTCAATCGAATCCGGGTGCCGCACCGGCATGTCGCGTCATCACGAGCATCTAAACTTTCCGGCTGAAACGTTGGAGCGAGACTCCGGCTTCTATCGCGAGGCCCGCGTGTCCATGCACGCGCTGTGTCGTTCCTGACAGCCGCTGCAAATGAGCCGCTGTCTTACCCGTGCCCGCGTCGATCCCCGAGTTTCTGTTGTTATTGGGTCCTTTCAGGTCGAATCGTTTGTTATACGCATCACGTCTGTAAAGCTCCACCTTAAGTTACGAACCTAAAGTCCTTTGCAGGCGGTGCTTTCCGTGAATAAATTATACTGATTCCAAACCAGAAAGCCATGTCGTAATTTGACGACAAATGGGATCCTTTACGCCTCGGAGGGCTCTGGGGGGCAGGGATGGGTGGCGCTTAGCGGGCCAGCCGGACGCAGAAACGGGCGCCGGCGCCCCCCGGGAGATCGCGAGCTGAAGCTCCGCCACCGTGGAATTCAGCGATCAGGCGCACGATGTACAGCCCCAGTCCAAAGTGCGGCCGGCTGTCGCTTCCGGTCCGGGACTGCCACAGCGACTCGAACAGCTGCCCCTGGGCCTCGCGCGGGAGCGGGGGGCCGGGGTTGTCGACCTCCACTACGGCCGTCTGCGGTTCCAGGCGCAGCCGCACCGTGATCGTCGCCCCAGGGGGACTGAAATCCACGGCGTTCTCGATCAGCTTGTCGAGCATCTGCACGATCAGGTCCGGGGCGCCGTCCACGGTGACGGCCTCTCCCGGCAGCTCGGTGCTGAAGCCGCGCTCACGGAAGGCACTGCGGTAGGCCGCCACCGCCGACTCGAGCAGCGGCACGAGATCGAAACGGCTGCGGTCGGCCCCGCCGATCGCCTCCTCGACGCGGCTGGCCGCGCCCATGGCAAGCAGGATCGCGTTCAAGCGCTCGCTGCCCTGGCGGGCGCGCTCGAGGTACGCGCGGGCCGAGGGCGGCACCTGTTCGGCCTCCAGGTTATCGAGCGAGGAGCGCACGATGGTGAGCGGGGTGCGGATCTCGTGGGCGAGCCTGCCGGCGAGCGCGCGCAGGTAGCCGGTGTATTCATTGAGCCGGCCGAGGAGCGTGGAAAAACCCCGCGCAACGTCACCCAGCTCGTCGCGGGCCTCCGTGCCCGGGAAGCGGGTGATGAGTCCGGTGCGGGTCAGCGCCGATTCGCTCGCCTGGCGCAGCCGCGACAGGCGCAGCGCCAGCCAGGCGGCGAAAGCGAACATCGCGATGACGGCGACCGCGGAAGTCGTCAGCGTGAAGTTAAGCATGCGGGTGAGGGCGCGATCGCGCAGCCGGATCCAGCGGTCCGCGGTCTGGGTCACTTCGAGTGTGCCGATGACGGAGCGGTGGTCGCGATCGTAGATCGGCGCGCGCGATTCGATGAACGCTCGGCCCGCGCGGCGGTCGACGAAGCGGCGATACAGCCGCGCCAGCAACGGCGGCGCCGGCCCGAGCACCGCCACCTGGGCGAGGGCATCGACGCGCGCCAGCACCTGCCCGGTTGGCGCCGTCACCGCGAGCTTCAGGCCCGGCTGGCTGAACTGCGCAAGGTAGGTGGTGAGATCCGGCGAGGCGACGATGAGGCGGCCCAGGGTGTGCAGGTCGTCGGCGCGCAGACTTCCGTAACTCACCGGCGCCGCGCCGCGCTGATCGCGATCGTCGACCAGCACGCCGAAGCCCTCGCCGAGCAGCGACAGCGGCACGCGCAGCTCGAGCCGGTAGCCCCCGGGGCTCAATTGCCAGGCGCCGCGGATACGCGGTTCAAGGCGCGCCAGCTGCTGGCCGTACTCGCCCTGCTCGATGTAGCGCGCCGTGACCGCACCCGGACCGGTCGCGGCGAGGAACACCTGGTGCTGGATTCCCTGCGGATCCTGGAATGCGAGCCACACGCGGTCGCCGATGCTGCCCGCATCGAGCGGATTCGCCCCCGGCGCGTCAAACACCGCATGCTCATCGTGCACCTCGAGTAGCGCGTACAGCACACGGTCGAAGACCCCGGTGAGCACTCCGAAGCGGTGGTGAGCGTCCCGGGTATACCAGGCCCAGGCTTCCGGGTCCCGCGGCCAGTCGTCGGGATACCCGTCCACCAGCGGCGCCGCCGTGAGCGCGAGCGGCTTCAGGTCATAGGGGCCGGGCGTCGGAGCGGCCGCGGGGGAATCCGCTGCCGCCGGCTCGCGATACAGAAGATCGACACGTCCCTGGAGCGACGCCGACAGCGTCTCGGCAACCGACTCGAGCGAGGTGTGCTCGCCCTCGCGCAGCGCCGCTTCCATTTCGCGCGCATAGCGGCACCCGGCCCACGGCAGCACGAGCGTGGTGAGGCCGAGCAGCAGCAGCTTGAGGCGCAGCGACATGTGCGACCCGCTACTCGAGCCAGCGGTAGCCCATGCCGTACACGGTCTGCACGGCGTCGAATTGCGGATCGACGCCGTGGAACTTGCCCCTGATGCGCTTCACGTGCGAGGTGATGGTGTTGTCATCGAGCACCACGTTGGCGGCATCCATGAGCTGCTGGCGGCTGCGCACATGGCCCGGATGGCGGGCGAGGGCGTGCACGATCCAGAACTCGGTGAGCGACAGCAGCACCAGCTTGCCGTCCCACTGCACCTGCATGCGCTCGGCGTCGAGCGTCAGTGCGCCGCGATGGATGACGTCGCTCGCAGCTTCCGGCTTGCGCAGCGCGTCGACGCGGCGGAACAGCGCGTTCACGCGCGCCGAGAGGTGCGCCAGGCTCAGGTCCTTGGTGAGGAAATCGTCCGCCCCCAGGCGCAGCCCCGAGACGGCGTCGAGCTCACTGTCACGCGCGGTGAGGAAGATGATCGGCACCTCCGCCGACAGCGCACGCAGCTGCCGGCACAGCTCGAAGCCTCCCTCGGGCTCCTCTTCCAGCGATATGTCGATGATGGCGAGGTCCGGCAGGCGCGCGGCGAAGGCGTCCAGCGCCTGGGCGCGGTTGGCGTAGCTGCGCACCGCGTAGCCTTCGCGCGCGAAGGCGGCCGCGTAGTTGTCGCGGATGGCGGCTTCGTCCTCGACTATGGCGATCAGGCGTTTCATCACCTAACAGGCTACCGCCCCGGCGCGCCGGGTGAAAGCGGCGTGCGCTGCCATATTTCGCCACGATCCGCCGCGCGGACGCCCGATTGGCGCCCGGACCGTGCACCGGCGGTGCGGCGCAATGGTCTCACGATGAACGCGCCACGCAGCACGCACCTGGACAGTTCAGCGCCGCCGGTCCGCGCTTCGGAGACGCTCGTCAACTGGCTCGCGCTGCTGCTGCTGCTGGCGGCCGGCGTCGTGTGGCCGCCGTAGGCGAGGCCGGCTCGCCCGCCGTTGAGCCGGCGCGGCACCCGTGCTAGGTTGTGCGCCCCACCCGCGCAGGATGCGCCGGTGTTGTATTGCCAGGAGCCGCCGCCAAGCAGAACAAACAAAGCGCCACGGTACCCGCCCGCCGCGCCGCTCATCGAGGGAGAGATCATGTTCACGCAACTGATAGACCCGCTCGACAACCTGACGCTCACCTGCCTGGTGGCCCTGATCCCCGTAGTGTTCCTGCTGGTGCTGCTGGCGGTGTTTCGCCTGCCGGCGTGGCTCGCGACGCTGCTCGGCTCGATCGTCACGTTTCTGCTCGGCGTGTGGATCTGGAGGATGCCGTTCGACCGCGGCTCGCGGGCCTACCTGTACGGCGCGGCCACCGGGGTGTGGAACGTCGACTGGATTACGTTCTGGGGCATGGTGCTGTTCAACACGCTCGGGGTGAGCGGGCTGTTCGAGAGTTTCCGGCGCTGGCTGATCGCGCAGGGCGGCATGGACGTGCGCGTGCAGACCATGCTGTTCGCCTGGGCGTTCGGCGCGTTGCTCGAGGGCCTGGTCGGCTTCGGCTATCCGTGGGCGGTGGTGGCGCCGATCCTGATATCGCTCGGCATTTCCGATCTCAACGCCATCCGCGTCGCGGCGATCGCCAACAACGCGCCGGTCTCCTACGGTGCGCTCGGCGCACCGGTCATCGCACTCGCCGCGGTCACCGGCTACCCGCTGCTGGCGCTGTCGGGCTCGGTCGGCACGGTGGTCGCGGTACTGGCGCTGCTGCCGCCCTGGGTCCTGCTGTACCTGGTCTCCGGCAAGCAAGGCATGAAGGGCGGCTGGCCGCTCGCCGTGGTCGGCTCCCTCGCCTACATCGCGGGCCAGTATCCGGTCGCTGTGTATCTCGGGCCGTATCTGCCGGACGTCACCGGCTCGATCGTATGCTTCGTCGCGCTGCTCATCCTGCTGAAGGTGTGGCAGCCCAAGACCGTCCTGGGCTACGGGGGCGTGCCGGTCGATGCGGCTGCGGCCCGCAGGACGCACAGCCA
>JBOIAH010000486.1:0-4564 GCA_050739055.1 Steroidobacteraceae bacterium
ACGGCACCGTGTTCGAGTGGCTTGATAGTGATCTGAAGGAATGACGCACCAGCCGAGCATTCCATCGAAATGCCAGCGCACGGGCTCGATGCGCATCTGAAAAATTGAGTCACCAGCCGAGCACTCCGTCGAAAGGGGAGCGGACGGGTTAGACGCGCACCTCAAGAATTAACGCACCAACCAGCTCGAGAGGCTCCTCGGCGAGCACTTGCGGGCAAGCCCGCCTAATGGCTCTTGACGAACTTGTAGTCTCCGAGCGTCAGGGTCTCGGCGCCGAGCTCAACCTTTGAGCCGGGCGCACCCGGGACGTCGGGACATGCCTTGGGGTCGTGCGCCGCGACGAAGCCGTCGCCGCTCTTCTTCCACAGCAGCTGGCAGCCCTCGGCCTGCACGTCGTCGATCACGAGGCCGGTGAACATGTCCGGGTTCTGCTGACCGTCGCGCCAGCGCAGCGGGTCGACGAACGGGTAGAGCGTCTCGACGATGCCGCGCTTGTCCTCGACCTTGAAGCTGTACATCTTCTGGCTCAGGACGCGCCGCGGGTCGTCGGCGGCCGTTTCCTGGGCGTAGTAGACGTTGTGCCCGAGCCGCGGCGTGTACACGCGCGTGACGACCAGCGCGACGCCAATATGCGCCGGCCGCGCATGGTTGCGCGCCTCGAGATCGGCCTGCTCGCTGTTGTCGTAGTGGCCCGGGAGCAGCGTCAGGAGCCCCAGCATGTCGGCCTCGTCGTGCTTGCTCTGATCGGCGCACCCGCCGCCGAGCGCGCCGGCCGCGATCAGCGCCGCGGCCCGCAGCCGCCCGGCTGTCCGGCTAGCCATAGGAAGCGCGCCACTGGGCACGGTACTTGAGGCCCAGGTCCATCAGCCGCCCGAGCAGCTCGCCATAGGGCGTGCCGGCGGCGCGCGCGGATTGCGCGAAGTCCTCCTCGGCCTCAAGATTGGGATTGGCGTTGGCCTCGAGCACGTACACCTGCCCCTGCGGGGTCACGCGGAAATCCATCCGAGCATAACCGGACATGCCGAGCGCCCGATAGATGCGGCGCGAGAGGCGATCGAGTGCGGTGAGCACCGGCGGGGGCAGATCCGCGGCGGCGTGCGTCGTGATGCCGTACCTCGCCTGATAGCGCTTGTCCCACTTCACCTTGCGCGTGGCGATGGCGGCGAGGGAGTCCGGCATCGATCCGAACACCATCTCCCACACCGGCAGGCGGGTGAGGCGCTCATTGCCCATCATTCCCACGTACAACTCGCGGCCCTCGATGTACTCCTCGACCAGCGCGTCGGACTTGACCTGCTCGTGCACGAACCCGATGCGCTCCTTGAGCTTCGCGGCGTCCTCCACCACCGAGGCCTGGGCGATGCCGAGCGATGCGTCTTCGACCGTGGACTTGACGAACAGCGGGAAGCGCAGCTTCCTGGGCACGAGGATGCGGGCACCGCGCCGGAACACGGCGAACTGCGGGGTGGCGATGCGGTGGAAAGCCAGCAGCTGCTTGCACAGCGACTTGTCGCGCGACAGCAGCAGGCCGCGCGGGTTGCAGCCGGTGTACGGCTGGCGCAGCAGCTCGAGGAACGCCACCACGTGCTGGTCGTAGGTGACGATGCCGTCGAACTCCTCCAGCAGGTTGAAGACGATATCCGGCTCCCAGTCGGCGATTGCGCCGCGCAGCTCCGTGAGGCTGTCGAGCACGCCGATGCAGCGTACTTCATGGCCGAGCTTGCGCAGCGTGCTGGTGACGTCGTATTCGGTGCGCCACTCCTCGATCTGCTTGTCGCTGTGGCCTTCGAGACTCTCCGGCGGCACCAGGCTCGCGTGCGCCACGACGAGCGTGCGCAGTCGTCTCATAGCGGCAGGTGTGGAGTCCCGCCCTGGGAGTACATTCCCGTGAGCCGCTCGAGCATCCAGCGCGCGTAGCGCTGCGCCTCACGGCGGTTGCCGCGCACGTAGAGCCTGAGGCGCTCGCTGCGCTCGATGAGCATGCGCAGGACCTGCTCGACGCTGTAGCGCTCGATCTTCAGCGCGCGCGCCACCACCGTGGCGAGCCGGCGCGAGTCCGCCCGCAGCAGGGTCGCCGCCCGCCGCGCGCCGCGGCGTGCACGCTGCGCTGTGAAGGCGCGCTGCAGCAGCTCGTCCGCGAGGCCGCGGCGGATCAGGCGGTCGTGCGCGAGCTTGCGGCGGTAGTGCTGGGCCAGGGTGCGCGTGTTGGCATCGAGCGGTTCGACGCGCGTGCGGTTGCGCACCGGCGCGCGCCGCTCGCGCACGCTCGTCACCAGCTCATCGACCGCCTTGAGCTTGTGGAACGCCGGCCAATCCGCGTAGTTCTTGCGCCAGCCGGACTTCGGCGTGAGCCACACGGCGAAAGTCTCGGCGAAATCCTCGGTGGGGTGGGCCTGCGCGTACCACTCCCCGAGATGATGCACGTAGCGGCGGCTGCCGGCGCGCGCGCGGTAGCGCGCCGGATACGGCCGGGAGGCCGGTCCGAACACCTCGCGCCAGCGCTTGCGCCTTCGCAGCCGATAGGCGTTGTCGACGGCGTGCCCGGCCTCGTGGCGCAGGATCCGCAGCAGCAGGCGCGAATTGCCCCCTTCGGCCTCGCGCATGATGCGCCGCTCGAGCCGCTCGAGCCGCGGATGCGCCAGGTAAAAAGGCACGGCGATGCCCGGAACGCCGTCGGGCGAGAACCACTCCTCGGACAGCCATACGTGCGGCCGCAGCCTGAGGCCCCGGCGCTCGAGATCGCAGTACAGCCGGCGTATGTGGCGCGCGAGCGGTGCGCGCCGTACGGACAGTTTCAGGTCGCAGAAGCGCAATCGCAGCAGCTGCTCATCGGACAGCCGGGTCCAGGGCAGCAGCGTGCGGCGCGGGTGGGTGCGCATTGCGGATGAGCCACGGGCGCGGGTCGAGGGCATGCGGGCGGCGCGGGAATTGTTCGCAACGAGACGGCGGACAAAGCTTAGCCGAAGCGCTCCGCCGCTGTCTTCAGGTGAAGCGGGTATCAGCCCGCCGGCGCGCCTCAGCCGCTCAGGGTAACCAGCGCATGGGTGAGCAGTCGGTCCGCGCAGCCTTCGATCAACTGCTGTTTCATCAGGCTGTTGCGCCACAAAGTGGGGATGGCGCCTGCAGTGTAGTGCGCTCCGGCGAGCGCCCCGCAGGCAGCCGCCACCACGTCCGAGTGTCCGCCGAGATTGGCGGCCGCGAGCACCGCGTCACGAAAGTTGCGCGTGCGCTCGAAGGCCCCAAACGCCGCGACGAGCGCAGCCGGGGCGCTCGCCCCGGACGCCGCCGGTACCGTGCCCTCGGACCCGGCCTCCTCGAGCGCTGCCGCGGCGTACGCCAGGATGCCCTCCCGGGGCTGGCCTGACAGCGCAGAGTGCAGGGCCCGCGCCAGGGTGCGGCAAGCCGTGAGGACCCGCGGCGCCTGGCAGGTGGTGCGTGCGGCCTGCGCGGCCTGCTCCACTGCCACCTCAAGGTGTGCGAAGAAATACATGACCACCGGGGCGACCCGCGACAGGGGCTCCGGATCCAGGACTTGCGGATCATGGGAGCCGGAGAATACCTGGCGGCGCCACTGCGCCATGGCCAGCGCCCGGGCAGTGCCGGCTGTGATGCCCACGCACTGGCCGGTCGCCGACAAGTAGCCCTCCTGCTGCCAGCGGTGATAACGCGCCACTTGGTCCCGGGCCTCGAAACCGCTGCACTCGAGCAGGCTCTCGGCGAGGCACAGGGCCATCGCGGTGTCGTCGCTCCAGCCCCCGCGCGGCAGGTCAAAGGGCCCGCCCCCCAGGAGGTCGCCCACGGGGGCAAAGCGGCCGGGCCGGCGGTACTGGCTCGCCGCGGCGAGGGCATCCCCGACGGCAAGTCCGAGCAGCGCACCGAGATAGCGCTCGCGCATCCCGCGCGCCGCCGCCAGGGTTGCCGGCTCGAGCAGCGGATCGGGTTCGGCGCCCGCGCGCACCGTCCAGCTCCGCACGTAGTCGACCTGGGCCGGAGTTTCCGGAACTCTGGGCCACTGCGCCGAGCGCTCACTCTGTTGCCACACGAGATTGAGCTCGGTCAGGGCCTCCTCCCCCGACAGCCCGCGCTCTACCAGCAGGCATCCCGCCACCGTCCCCGTGCGGCCGATTCCCGCGCGGCAGTGCAGGTAAACCGCGCGCCGCGCGCGCAGCGCCCGCCACAGGCACTCGAGGATCTCGGCCATGTGCTCGCGCTTGTCCGGCAGCGCATGGTCGGGGATCGGCTTGCGCAGGTACTCCACGCTGACCGGCAGCTCCGCGTGGTAGGGCTCGAGCTCCCCGGGCTGCGTGAGGTCGAGAAAGAACCCGACTCCGGCATCCAGCAGACGCTGCAGGCGCGCGCGCGTGGCCTCGGGACTCGCCCCGCCGGGATACTCCCCCGCCAGGAGTCTCTCCGGCAGCACCCAGTAACTGTTCGGCAGCGGCACCTTCGGGGGCGCGGCGAGGGGGGACGCTTCCATCGACGCTTGGCCTTCAGGCGAGCGCCGGCTGGGCGGCGAACGCCTCCGCCAGCCTGCGCTCCTCGCGCTCGCTCATCGGCACCACGC
>JBOIAH010000487.1:0-1101 GCA_050739055.1 Steroidobacteraceae bacterium
CTCTTCGTCCGCGGCCTTCGCCATCGGGGATGGTTCGATCACGGCCGCATCCATGTTCACCACCAGGTGGCGCAGCACGGCGTCGCTGAAGCGGAACGCGCCGGTGAGCTCATCGAGCGTCTTCTGATCGCTCTCGATGTTCATCAGCACGTAGTGAGCCTTGTGCACCTTGGCGAGCGGATAGGCGAGCTGGCGCCGGCCCCAGTCTTCCAGGCGGTGCACGTGGCCCCCGCCGCTCGCGATCATGCCCTTGTAGCGCTCGATCATCGCGGGCACCTGCTCGCTCTGATCGGGATGCACCAGGAATACGATTTCGTAATGCCTCATCTCTGGCTCCTTACGGATAAAGCCGCCCGGACTTAAGGCTTGACTCCGGTGCAGCAAGGAGATACGCGCGCCGCGCTCTTCGACACGCAGCTCGCACGCCTCTTTGGATAAAAAAAGGGGCGCGAAGCATACTCAAACCCCACCCCTGGTGCAATGCCGGGAAATGCCGCATCGCTTGAGAATCAATGGCTTGAACCCATATTCGCCCCTGCCTGGGACGCGAGTGACCTCTGGCGCACCGCCTCGTACAGCAGCATGCCGGCGGCCACGGAGACATTGAGGCTCTCGACCGCGCCCAGGAGCGGCAATCTCACGAGAAAATCGCAGCTCTCCCGGGTGAGGCGCCTCAAGCCCGCCCCCTCCGCCCCGAGTACCAGCACGATCGGCCCACGGAGATCCACCCCGAACGCCGGCTTTGCGCCCACGGCATCCGCGCCGACCACCCACAGGCCCGCCTCTTTCAGCAGCTTCAGGGTGCGCGCGAGGTTGGTCACGGCGGCGACCGGAGTCGTTTCGGCCGCCCCGACCGCCACCTTGCGCACAGCCGGCGTCAGCTGCGCCGCGCGATCGCGCGGCACGATCACGGCGAGCGCGCCGCAGGCATCGGCGCTGCGGATGCAGGCGCCCAGGTTGTGGGGGTCCTGCACGCCATCCAGCGCCAGCAGCAGCGGCGTCGGTGCGCTCTGCAGCGCCGCGAGCAGCTGGTCCTCGCTCCAGGGCGGGAGCGGGGCAACGTCTGCGGCCACGCCCTGGTGCGCCACGTCACCCAGCAGC
>JBOIAH010000488.1:0-2685 GCA_050739055.1 Steroidobacteraceae bacterium
GCCCGGAGGTGTCGAGGTCAGTGGGACTGGGCAGCCAGCCGATGGCGGACTCGGCCGCGCCCGCCTTGCCGGCACAGCGATCCAACATCCAGGCGAGCACCCGCAGGTTCTCACCGTACCCCGGCCAGAGAAACTTGCCCTGGGCGTCGCGCCGGAACCAGTTGACGTGGTAAATGCGCGGCGGCCGCGCGAGCTTCGCTCCGACGTCGAGCCAGTGCTGCCAGTAGTCGGCGAAGTTGTACCCGCAGAACGGCTGCATCGCCATCGGGTCGCGCCGTACCACCCCGACTTGGCCGACGGCCGCGGCGGTGGTCTCCGAGGCCACCGCGGCGCCCACCAGCACGCCGTGCTTCCAGTCGCGTGCCTCATACACGAGCGGCGCGACCTCGCGCCGCCGGCCGCCGAACACCAGGGCGGTGATCGGCACGCCGCGGACGTCCTCGGCGTGCGGCGAGTAGCCGGGATTGCGCTTCGCTGACACGGTAAAACGCGAGTTCGGATGTGCGGCCGGGCCGCGCGCCGGATCGTATGGGCGCCCCTGCCAGTCGAGTACCGGCGTGCCCCGGGAAAGTCCCTCCCACCACGGCTGCTGGTCGGCGGTGAGGCCGACGTTGGTGAACAGGGTGTCGCGGCGGATCATCTCGTAGGCGTTGCGGTTGGTCTGGGGATTGGTCCCCGGGACAACCCCGAAGAGACCCGCCTCCGGGTTGATGGCCCACAGACGTCCATCCGCTCCCGGATGCAGCCACGCGATGTCATCGCCCACCGTGAAGGCGCGCCAGCCGGGGAGCGAGTCGGGCGGAATCAGCATGGCGAGATTGGTCTTGCCGCACGCCGAGGGGAAGGCGCACGCGAGATAATGAGTCTCGCCGCGCGGGTTTTGCAGGCCGACGATCAGCATGTGCTCGGCGAGCCAGCCTTCGGTGCGCGCCTGCCAGCTCGCGATGCGCAGCGCATGACACTTCTTGCCGAGCAGCGCGTTGCCGCCATAGCCGGAACCGAAGCTCTCGATCGAGAGCTCCTCGGGAAAGTGCATGATGAAGCGCCGTGCCGGATCGAGCTCGCCGGTCGAATGCAGCCCGCGCACGAAGCGGCCGTCGCGCGCGATGCGCTCCAGGGCAGCGCGCCCGGCGCGCGTCATGATCAGCATGTTGATGACGACGTACGGGCTGTCGGTGATTTCCACGCCGCAGCGCGCCAGCGGCGAGTCGAGCGGCCCCATGCAGTAGGGGATCACGTACAGGGTGCGCTCGCGCATGCAGCCGCGGAACAGCTCGTGCATTTTCGCGTGCGCCTGCTGCGGGTCCATCCAGTGGTTGTTGGGGCCCGCATCCTCCTGCGAGCGCGTGCATATATAGGTGAGGTGCTCGACCCGGGCCACGTCGTTCGGCTTGGAGCGTGCGAGGTGGCAGCCGGGGAACTGCTCGGGATTGAGCGCGATGAGCTCCTGATCGCGCACCAGCTTCGCGGTCAGCTCGCGCGCTTCGGCCTCGGTCCCCTCGCACCAGTGGATCGCGCGCGGCTGCGTGAGCTCGCGCACCGAGTTCACCCAGTCGGCAACCCCGCGGCTCAACCGGGGCAGGGCGGTCATTGCGGGTGCGGGAGTGGCCATCCGCGGATCCTCTTATCGGGCGATGCCGGGAGCTACTAAGTATATCCCGGGCGGGCCGGGCACCCTGCTAGAGTGACGAAGGAATGGCATTTTCATCTGTCGGGCCCCGGACGCAGCGGACTTTGCAGGAAATTCAGAAAGATATGCGTCTCGACACGTCCCGCGCAGCAGGTCAGGATGGCCGCATGCCGGGATCGAGCGCCGGCCTCCGCTATGTTGGATCTTGAGGACATTTTCGGCCCCGGCGGACCGCTGCAGCGAGCGTTGCCCGATTTCAGGGTGCGGCGCGAGCAGCTGCGCATGGCGCAGCGCGTGGCCGCGGCGCTGTCAGAGCGCGCGACCCTGGTGGTGGAGGCGGGCACCGGCACCGGCAAGACCTTCGCCTACCTGGTTCCGGCGCTGCTGTCGGGCGCGCGCGTCTTGATTTCCACCGGCACCCGCACGCTCCAGGACCAGCTGTTCTCGAAGGATCTGCCGCTCGTCGGGGCGGCGCTCGGGCGGCCGGCGCGGGTGGCGCTGCTCAAGGGGCGCGCGAATTACCTGTGCCGCCAGCGGCTCGCAGCCGCCGCGGACTCGGGCGAGCAACTGTCCATGGTGGACGAGGACGCGCCGCGCCCGCGCGCCAGCCACGCCATGCTGGCGCGCATCGCGCGCTGGGCGCGCACCACGCGCAGCGGCGATCTCGCGGAGCTACGCGGCCTGTCGGACTCCCACCCGGTGTGGGGGCAGGTGACCTCCACGCGCGAGAGCTGCCTGGGCGCACGCTGTCCGGAAATCTCGCGCTGCCACGTCGCGCTGGCCCGGCGCGCAGCCCTCGAGGCCGACATCGTCATCGTCAATCATCACCTGCTGCTCGCGGACCTGGCGCTGAAGGAGGACGGCTTCGGCGACCTGCTCGGATCCGCCGACGCGGTCATCCTCGATGAGGCTCATCAGATCCCGGACCTCGCCACGCAGTTCTTCGGCGCGAACGTCAGCAGCCGGCAGATCGAGAGTCTGCTCAGGGATATGCAGCTGGAGCTGCGGCGCGCGCCGCTCCCCGGGCCTTCGCCGCCGGACGCGCACGCGCAGCT
>JBOIAH010000489.1:0-8560 GCA_050739055.1 Steroidobacteraceae bacterium
CGCGCACGCCGATCGGGCTGCTGGTGAAGATCGGGGGCTACTACCGCACGCTTGCCGTGGCGTACTTCGATGGCGCGCGCTTCCCGCACCTGACTCGCATCGCGGGGCATGCCGATATCCTGTCGGAGGTGTTGAAAGCGCGCCGCGGCTGAGTCTCGGGAACGGTCCGCTACATTGTTCCGCCAGGCGTTGAGCCGCCCCGCGGCGGTGTGAGTCAGTGCTTGTGCCCGGGAAACAGCCGGCAGTAGATGCAGTCGGCGCCGGTCGGGTTGTCGAGCATGAAGTGGCGCACCCAGTAGCCGTCGCTGCGGGACGCGGCGTGCTCGAACATGGATTGATTCTCCAGGTCGTGGCCGACGACCTCCACCGCGCCTTCACCCCCGAGAATCTCGGCGGCACGTGCGGTTTCGATGGCGCCGCGCGGATGCACGGTGATGGTCGCGGCGCCACCCTCGATGCGCTCCGCGAGCAGATCCACGAACGCGCGTTCGTCCTCTTTGCCGAGCAGCGTGCGGAAGTACCGGGCGAACTGGGTCCGCGCCGTGCCGGCCGGCAGCAGCCCGGCACGTCCCGGCTCGCAGGAGGCCGTCAGTTCGACGCGATCGGTGGGGAAGCCGTCACTCACCAGCCGGGTGCGGACCCGGTCCGCGGCCCCGTACTCGTTGAACAAGGCGAGTATCACAGCGCTCATGTTCCACTCCTTGGCCAAGCGGGCGGGAAAAATTCTACGCCCGTGGCGCTCCGGGGGTAATGCTGCATTGCAATATTTCCCGCGCATTCGCCGCTCGGGCCTGCTGGATCGGACCGGGTCGGAAGGACCGGGGCTGCTTGGGGGGAGGGAGCGCAGCCCGCGGCTACTTGCCCGGGGTCTTGCCCTGCGTCGCGGCGCTCGTCCTGGCCGGCGCCCGCGGCGACGCCTTGGACGGCGCCTTCTTCACCGGCGGCGGCGGCTTCAGCAGCTCATCCAGCGGGCGGAATATCGCCCCGTACTTGTAGTCCGGGATCTCGAATTCCCAGCCCGCGAGGCGCGCGTTCAGCTGCTGTGCCTCGGACTCGGTCCCTTTCGCGGCTGCGCGCGCGGTGAAGGCGGTCAGGGACCGAGCCCCGTCCTTGCGACCGGCGACCTCGAGCTCCAGGCCGTCAAAGGTGCGAAAGATCGCGTGCGAGACCTTGCTGCCGGCCGCCGCCGCGCCTTTCTGCACGTCGTCCAGGGTCAGGGAGCCGAGCGCTCCTGCGATCTCGTCCGCGGCCCCGAGGGAGGTCAGCTCCCGGTGCTTCGGTATCGGGCTCACGGTGAAGTCCGGTTGCTCCTTCTTGTCACGCGTGGCGCTGAAGCCCAAGCCGTCGGCGGGCTTCTCCTCCACCTGCCGCACACGCGCGACCGGGATGTCGAGCAGTGCATGATCGAGCCAGGTTTTCGGGTCCGCCTCGGGCGTCAGGAGCGGCGCGGCGAGCAGGCTCGCTGCGGCCCCGCTCACGCGCACGTACCCGAACTTGCCGCTGGATGACTTGCCCACGATGAGGGAGAAAGTCCGGCCGGGAGTCACGACGTCGATCCGCGTCCCGGTGGCCTTCGGGGAGCTGACGTCCTCGACCCCGAGCTGCGGGTAATTCGCCGGCAGTCGCGTCTTCTCCTCGACGACATTCAATGCCCCGAGATTCAGCAGGAGCTTGCGCACCTTGTCGAAATCCGCGCGCCAGGCACGCTCGCCGACCAGCCAGCCGGTGGCGGATTTCTTCAGGGTCGTATGGCGGCCGTCACCGCGGCGCAGGTCCACCTCGGTGACCGTGTTGACGCTGCGCTCCAGGCCCGGCAACACCAGGTCGCCGGCGAGGGTGGCGCGCTCGAGGTGACGCTGCGATGCGAGCCAGATTGCGAACACGACCAATACGATGCCGGCGGTGAGCAGCACGGCGACGCGGCGCGCGCTCACGGGCTCTTCCCCGAGGTTGCCACCGCAACCCGCACCCGCCGGCGCCAGACGGCGAAGCCCAGCGCCAGCAAGGCAAACACCGCCGGGACCACCAGGATGTTCACGATCTTGAGGGTCGTGCCCAGGCGCTGGATGTCCGCGTCGAGCCCGGCGCGCACCGCGCGCAGCTCCTTGCGGATGCGCAGCTTCTCCTGTTGGAAGTGCTCGATCTCCTGTTCCTGCGCCGGGGTGATGATGAGCTCGGACTTCTCGCCCCCGCCCTTGGATTGCAGCGCGGTGAGCTTCTGCTCGGTGACCTGCAGCTGCCGCTCGAGTTCCTGCTCCTTGTCGCGGAAACGGTCCTGGGCCACGCGCCGCAGCCGCTCGACGCGCTCGAAGGGGCGGGTGTACGAGGCACGGCCGCGCACACTGATCAGGTCGGCGCTGCCGGCGAGATTGTCGAGCGCATTGAGCACCAGGTCGCCGTTGCTCGCCCACGCCTGCGTGAGGCGCTGGCCGAAGAAGTTCTGCGCGTGCACCCACAGATAATCGGACAGCAGGTCGGTATCGGCAAACACCACCAGGTTGAGCGGCCGAGTGGAGGCCTTCAGGTCTGCCTGGCCGGGCGGCAGGCTCACGCCCGCAGGCGGACCGGCGGGGAAGGCGGTGCGGACGTTGCCGGTGATGCGCGCCCCGATCGTGTAGCGCGTGCCGCTGGGCTTGAAGCCGTCACGCAGGGTCGCAGGATCAAACAGCACGCGGAAGCGCCCGACCGGCAGCAGCTCGGCGTCGGTGCTCGACTGCAGCAGCGGCTCGAACCTGACCCGGGCACCCTTGAGCGGCTCGAGATGTCCCGCCATCGCCACGTTGACGTTGGACAGGCCGGCGGTGATCACGTCGTTGGTGGCGAAGCTGCTCTTGTCCAGGCCGAGCACTCCCAGATGCTCCACCGGCGCCTCGCCCTGTCGCATGGACACCGACAGCGCGTGGCCGCGGTCGGCCACCACCTCGCCCGGATCGAACTTCACGCCCCACGCCGTCAGCAGCTCACCCAGATGCGATGACTTGTCCGCTGCCATCGCCGCCATCGGGTTGTGCGCATCCGCGCCCGACTGATCGAATTCAGCGAGCGGATCGACGAACGCCAGGATGTGCCCGCCGCGCAGTGCGTACTGGTCGATGGCGAACTGGGTCGCCGCAGACAGGTTCTTCGGATGCACGAGCACCACTACGTTCACGTCCGGGTTGATCTTTGCGGCGGTCGGCTCGAGCGGCCGCACGTCAAAGAGCTGCTCGGCCTGGCTGTAGATCACCCAGGGCTGGCGCATCTGACCGCTCTGCGGATCGAAGCCGGGACCCATCGGCAGACCGGACAACCAGGCGAGCACCGGTTTTTTGGGGTTGGCAAGCTGATAGACGAGCCGCACCACGTCGTACTCGAGGAACTCCTCCTTGTTGGGATCGAAGAACTCGATGGCGGCGTGACCGTCGGTGGAGTTGGTCCCCGCGAGGCCGAAGTACAGCTGCGCGCCCGAGGCGCCGACCGCAGTCCCGCGCACGCCGAGCGCCGAGGCCCGGTCCTCGTCCTCGGAAAATGGTTGCGGATCGATGACGTGCAGTCGCAGCTTGCCGTTGGAGCGCGCGGCGAGCTCCTCGATGAACTCGCGCACCCGCACGCCGTAGGTCTTCAGCTGCGGCAGCTGGGCCGCGGTCTGCTCCGAGAAGAAGAAGTACAGATTGATCGGCTCCCTGATGCTGCGCAGGATCCGGTCGGTGCCGGGCGCGGTGGTGTAGAGGCGATTGGCGGTGAGATCCAGCCGCCAGCCGCGCAACTCGTAGTTGAACAGCACCGTCAAGCCGATGAACAACAGGGCCAGCGCCAGCAGTGCGCCGCCTCCCAGGGTCGAACGTCTGGTCATGGGTATGAGCCGCTTTCGAGCTAGTCTGCCTTGCGCAACCCGAGGGTGATCGCGGTCGCCAGCAGGAAGAATCCGATCAGCATCGCGAAATACAGCAGGTCACGCACGTCGATCACTCCCTTCTCGATCGACTGGAAATGGGTGAGGAACGACAGCGAGGCGACCGCATCCACCAGCGCCTGCGGCGCCCAGCCCCGGAACACGTCGAGCACCAGCGGGAAGCCGGCCAGCAGGAACGCGAAGCACGCTACCACCCCGAGGATGAACGCTACCACCTGGTTGCGCGTCAGCGCCGACATGCACGAGCCGATGGCGAGGAAGCCGCCGGCGAGCAGCAGGCTGCCGATGTAGGCGGCGAGGATCGCGCCGTTGTCGGGCCTACCGAGGTAGTTGACGGTGATCCACAGCGGAAAGGTGAGCGCCAGTGCCAGGCCCGTGAAGATCCACGCCGCCAGGAACTTGCCGAGCACCGCGTCCCTCAGGGTCACCGGCTGTGTCATCAGCAGCTCGATGCTGCCGGACTTGCGTTCCTCCGCCCACAGCTTCATGGACACCGCCGGGATCAGGAACAGGTATAGCCACGGGTGGAAAGTGAAGAACGGGTCGAGATCAGCCTGGCCGCGTTCGTAGAACCCGCCCAGGTAAAAGGTGAAGGCGTTCGCCAGGATGAGGAAGATGAGTATGAAAACGTACGCCAGCGGCGTCGCGAAGTAGCTCGCCAGCTCGCGGCGCATGATGATGCCCACGTTACGCATGTGGTCTTTGCGGCCCTCAGGTGGTAATGCTGCGGAATACTTCGTCGAGGCGCCCGGACTCCAGGTGCAGCTCCTTGAGCTTCAGCCCCTCGCGGGAGGCGAGCTCGGAGAGCGCCGGGAGAAGAGTGGCACCGGCGCGCGGCAACGCGGTGAGCCGCCCCTCGCGCTCGCTCACCTCGACGTCGCTCACCGCGGGCAGCGCCGCCACCGCCGAGCGCGCCTTGGTGAGCTGCGCGCGGTCGCTGAGCTGCATCGACACGGCGTTGTGGTAGCGCGAGCGGGCGGCGAGTCCGGCCGGCGTGTCGTCCGCGACGATGCGGCCGCGGGCGATGATGATGGCGCGCGTGCACACCGCATCGACCTCCTCGAGAATGTGGGTGGAGATGACGATGATCTTGTCGCGCGCCATGTCGTTGATGAGGGTGCGCACCTCGTGCTTCTGGTTCGGATCGAGCCCGTCGGTGGGCTCGTCGAGAATGAGCACCGGCGGATCGTGCATGATCGCCTGCGCGAGCCCGACCCGGCGGCGAAACCCCTTGGAGAGGGTGTCGATCGTCTGCTCGAGCACGCTGCCGAGCTGCAGGTGCTCGATCACGTGATCGAGCCGCGCCCGGCGCCGCTCGCCCTCGAGCGCGCGCAGGTCGGCGATGAAGGCGAGGAAGCGCCGCACCGTCATTTCGCCGTACAGCGGCGCCCCTTCCGGCAGGTAACCCAGTACCGACCTGGCGGCGAGCGTGTCGGTCTCCACGTCGTGGCCGCAGATGCTCGCGCTGCCGGAGGTCGGCGTGACGAAGCCGGCGAGCATGCGCATGGCGGTGGTCTTGCCGGCGCCGTTCGGTCCGAGGAAGCCGAGAACCTCCCCCGGGCTCACTTGAAAAGTCACGTCGTCGACGGCCGCGAGCGACGCATATCGTTTGGTGAGATGTTCGGTCTTGATCATGTCAGATGGAGTCTAGAGAAGCGGGCAGGCGAAAAGTTCCCGGCGCCGTCGTTACGGCGCGCGATTGTGACAACAGCAGGCAGCAGAATTCAATGTCGCGGCGACGGAGCATGGAAGCAATTTTGTTCATTCGTAATATTAGTAGCTTACGGATACTACATGATGTTGTTCCGATGTAGCGCCGTGTGCCGCTCAGCGCGACGCGAAGCGCTGACGTATCCGCCAATAGAGGATGCACAGCGCGCCGCCGAGCAGCCCGCCCAGGTGGGCGAAGTGCGCCACGCCCTGCCCCTTGCCCGTCACTCCGTAGAACAACTCGGCCAGGCCGTACAACGGCACGAACAGCCACGCCGGGAGCGGGATGGGCACCGGCAGCGAGATGATCCATGCCTTGGGAAAGTACCAGGCAAAGGCGAGCAGCACGCCGAACACCCCGCCCGAGGCGCCGATCACTTCTTGCGTGACGCCCGAGCCGCGCTGCACGGCGAGCTGCGTCAGCGCCGCCGTCAGTACGCACACCAGGAAGAACAGCACCAGACGCCGCCCCCCCAGGTACAGCTCGAGCGAGCGGCCGAACATGAACAGCGCGAACATGTTGAAGAATATGTGCAGCACGTTGCCGTGGAGGAAGGCGTAGGTGATGAGCTGCCACGGCCGGAATAGCGGACTACCGAGCGGCCACAGCGCGAACAGCGCGGCCAGAGGCGCGCCGGCGAGCTGCTGCAGCACGAACACGCCGACATTGATCAGTATCAGGGCCCGGGTGGCGGGCGGCAGGAACACCGACATCCGGCGATTCTACCGGTCCTGAATGCGCCGCTGCAGAAAAACCAGATCGAGCCAGCGCCCGAACTTGTGCCCCACCTCGTGCAGGTGGCCGGCTTGCTGAAACCCATGGCGCTCGTGAAAGCGGATCGAGGCGACGTTGGCCGCATCCACACCCGCGATCATCATGTGCTTGCTGAGCGCGGCGGCCCGTAAGAACAGCGCTTCGAGCAGCTGCGCACCAATGCCCTGACCGCGGCGGTCGGCGCGCACGTGCAGCGAATGCTCGACCGTGAAGCGATAGCCCAGACCGGCGCGGAAGTCGCCGAAAGTGGCGAAGCCGAGCACGCCGTCAGGCTCCGCCGCCACCAACACCGGGTAGCCCTGCGCGAGGCGCGCACTCCACCATTGCCGGCGGTCGGCCAGACTCACCGGCACCGAGGAGAACATCGCGGTGCTGGTGGCGAGCACGTCGTTGTAGATCGCCACGAGGACGGGAAGATCGGGGTCGCTCGCATCGCGCACCTGCATCAGCGGGCCCCTTGCCGGCGCTTTACGCCGCCGCGTCCAGCGACTCGCGCAGGAACCGCACCAGCGGCGGACTCGTACTGTGGGCGACGTTGAAGCGCAGCCACTGGCCGCTTCCCTGGGAGGGCGAGAACAGCGAGCCCCGGGCGAGTAGGATCGACTGGTCGCGCGCGCGCCGCACCAGCTGCTCGACCGGTGCCGCATCCGGGACCCGTCCCCACAGGAAGATGCCTTCGCCCCGGGCGCCGTCGAACTCGATGCCGGCGGATTCGAGCGCCGCGCGCGCGTCGCGCCGCATGCGCGCCAGCCGCGCACGCGTGTGCTCCACGTGGCGCTTGTAGCGGCCCCCGTCCAGCACCTCGGACACGAAGCACTCGAGCAGCGCCGAGCCCGACAGCACCGACAGCAGCTTATGCTCCACGAGTTGCGAGATCAGCGACGCGTCGGCCGCCACGAAGCCGACGCGCAGCGCAGGTCCTATCAGTTTCGAATAGCTGCCGACGTAGATTACGTGACGCAAGCCGTCGATCTGGGCCAGCCGCACCGCCGCACCCTGGTACAGATCGCCGTACACGTCATCCTCGACGACCGCAAACCCGAACTGTTCCGCGAGCGACAGGACGCGATGGCAATGGGATCCCTCGGCGGACGAGCCAGTGGGGTTGTGCAGCAGCGTCTGAGTGAAGAACACGCGCGGGTGATGAGCGCGGCAGGCGGCCTCGAGCGCCTCCAGGTCCGGCCCGTCGGGCAGTCGCACGTGATGGGCGCGCAGCTGCTCGAACAGCACGAAGTAACCGGGGTCCTCCACCAGGACCGCATCCCCGGGCGAGAGCAGGATGCGCGCCAGCAAGTCGAACGCATGGCTCGCGCCGTAGGTCGTGACGATGTTGGAAGCCGCGGCGGCGATCCCGTTGTGCACCAGCCGCGCGGCGATCTGTTCGCGCAATCGCACCAGCCCCTGCGGATGGCAGGTGAGCCACGGCTGCGGACGGCGGCCGCGTATCAGGCGCGTCAGCACGCCGCCGGGCGAGGCTTCCATCAGCCAGTTGTCGGGCAGGAACCCCGAGCCCGCGAGGATGACATCGGTCGCTTGCGACATGGAAAAGCGCGCCAGGGCCAGCGCGTCCGCGCCCGGATCGGGCAGTGCCTCGATGGCCGCGAGCGGGGCCGCGATCCGCCGCTCGGTGACGAAGAAGCCGCGGCCGGCGCGCGACTCAATCACCCCGCGGGCGACCAGCCGGTCGTAGGCGTCCACCACGGTGAAGGCGCTCGCGCCGATGAGGCGGGCGAGCTTGCGAATCGACGGCAGCCGCGAGCCGATGGGCAGCTGGCCGTGGCGCACCCGTTGCGTGATGTGCTCGCAGATCTGGTCGACCAGGGGAACGGCCGATTGGCGGGATAGCTCGAACATGGCCTTCGGTCGGACTGGCTACATGACCATGATGACCGCCGTCGTGGCCAACGCAAGCGCCATCGCCGTGTTGAATGCCCGGCGGCCGCGCGGTGCCCCCAGGAAGCGCCGCAGCGAGCTGCCGAACAGCGCCCACACCGTCATGCAGGGCAGGCCGATGGCTTCCATGACTGCCGCCATGTAGGCGCTGCGCCCCAGCGGCCCGAACTCCCGGGGCAGAAACAAAGTGGCGGCGGTGACCGTCATGACCCAGGCCTTGGGGTTCAGGAACTGGAACAACGCCGCCTGGATGAACGTCACCGGACGCTGGCCGGCCCGCGTCTCGGTCT
>JBOIAH010000490.1:0-1859 GCA_050739055.1 Steroidobacteraceae bacterium
ACCGAGAACTTCTCGGTCGAGCGCCGCAAAGTCATGCGCATGCTGGGCGCGAAGGTCATCCTGACGCCCGCCGCCGAGCGCGGCAGCGGCATGGTGAAGAAGGCCGAAGAGCTGGGCAAAAAGCACGGCTGGTTCGTCGCGCGGCAGTTCGAGAACGAGGCCAACCCGGCCTACCACCGCAACACCACAGGCCCGGAGATCCTGCAGGACTTCGTCGGCAAACGGCTCGACTTCTTCGTCACCGGCTGGGGCACCGGGGGCACGCTCACGGGAGCGGGCGAGATGATCCGGCTGGCGCGTCCCGAAGTGCAGATCATCGCCTGCGAACCGGCGGGCGCCTCGATGCTGGGCGGCAAGCCGTGGTCGCCGCACAAGATCCAGGGCTGGACGCCGGACTTCGTGCCCGAGGTCCTGAATCCCCGCGTGCCGCACCGGATCGTCCCCGTCCCGGATGCCGAGGCGATCGAGAACGCGCGGGCGCTGGCCCGCAGCGAGGGCATCTTCTGCGGCATCTCCTCCGGCGGCACGTTCGCCGCGGCGCTCAGGGTCGCCGCGGAGGCCCCGCAGGGCTCGGTGATCCTCGCCATGCTGCCGGACACCGGGGAACGGTACCTGTCGACGGTGCTCTTCGAAGGAATCGCCGAGGGCGGCGATCCGGAGCCTTGAGAGCGCCTTCCGGCCCGGCGCCTTCCGCTTCGCTGCAGGCCTGAGCCGATCCCATGGATGCGCGCCGCTACGCATCGCTCCCCGACCCTTTTCCCATGTGGCGCGGCGGGGTGCTGCACGGGGCGCGCATCGCCTATGAGACCTGGGGCACGCTGAATGCGGTGCGCGACAACGCGCTGCTGCTCTTCACCGGGCTCTCGCCCCCGGCGCATGCAGCAAGTTCACCCGCCGACCCGAGCGATGGCTGGTGGCAGGGCATGGTGGGGCCGAAGCTCGCCATCGACACCGAGCGCTGGTTCGTCATCTGCGTCAACTCCCTCGGCAGCTGCTTCGGCTCGACCGGGCCGGCCTCGATCGATCCGGCCACCGGTGAGCCCTACCGGCTGAGGTTTCCGGACCTTTCGGTCGAGGACATCGCGCGCGCCGGTTTCGAGACCGTGCGGTCCTTAGGGATCGAGCGCCTCGACACCGTCATGGGGCCCTCGCTCGCGGGCATGGTGGTGCTCGCCTACGTCGCCATGTTCCCCGGGGGCGCGCGCCGCCTGGTGTGCATCTCCGGCACCGCCGCGGCGGCGCCGTTTGCGATCGCGCTGCGCTCCATCCAGCGCGAGATCATTACCAAGGACCCCGACTGGCGGGGCGGTGACTACCCGACCGGTCGCCCGCCGATCACCGGCCAGCGCATCGCGCGCAAGCTCGGCACCGTGACCTACCGCTCGGCGGCCGAGTGGCAGCAGCGCTTCGGCCGCGAGCCGATCCGCGCCGACATGAAAGGCGCCGATCCGTTCGCTTCCGAGTTCGCGGTGCAGGGGTACCTCGAGTCCCTGGCGCAGCGCTTCGTCAGCGCCTTCGACGCAAACTGCTACCTGTACATCTCGCGGGCCATGGACCGCTTCGATCTCGCGGCGCACGGGGACCCCGTCGAGCTCTTCCGGCGCGCGAGCGTCGGCCGGGCGCTCGTGATCGGCGTCAAGACCGACCTTTTGTTCTCGCTCACCGAGCAGCAATCCATCGCCCGCTCGCTGGAAGCTGCGGGCATCGCCGCGCGCTTCTCTCCCCTCGACTGCATCGAGGGACACGACGCGTTCCTGGTGGACCTCGAGACCTTCGGGCGGGAAATCGGAGCGTTTCTGCGTGAGGGCTAAGGGATTCACGCCCGCCGGGGCGGGATCTGGCGGCCGCCGGGGCTGGAA
>JBOIAH010000491.1:0-4256 GCA_050739055.1 Steroidobacteraceae bacterium
CGCGCTGCCTGCAGTTCAACCTCAAGCGCCTGCCGGTCACCGAGATCGCCGCGCACCTGCGCCGGATCCTCGAGCAGGAGGGCATCGCCTGGGAGGCGGCCGGACTGAAACTCGTGGCCCAGGCGGCCGACGGCAGCATGCGGGACGCACTCTCGCTGCTGGACCAGCTGATCGCCTTTGGCGGCGGCAGGGCGGGCGAGGAGCAGGCGCGCGCCATGCTCGGCAGCATGTCGCGCGATCACGTGGTGCGCCTCGCGGAGCTGCTGGCCGGCCTGGACGGCGCGGAGCTGCTGCGTGGTGCGCAGGCGCTGGAGCAGTTCGCGCCCGACTACGCGCAGCTGCTCGATGAGCTCGCGGCACTGCTGGTGCGCGTCGGGCTTCGCCAGGCGGTGAGCGGTTACGAGGGGGATGAGCTGTATGCGCCGGAAGTGCTCGAGCCGCTGGCGCGCGCGCTCACGCCCGAGGACGTGCAGCTGTTCTACCAGACCGCGATCACGGGCCGGCGCGACCTGGCGCTCGCCCCGGATCCGCGCACCGGATTCGAGATGACCTTGCTGCGCATGATCGCCTTCCGCCCCGCGGGCGAACCCGGTGACACCCGCGCGCCCGCCTCATCCGCGACGGGCGCGGCGGATGCGGCTGCGGGCCCCGGCGGCCCCGAATCCGGCTCGTGGGCGTCGATCGTTGACGCGCTCGAGCTGTCGGGCGCCGCCCGCCAACTCGCCAGCCACTGCGTGCTGATCGGCCGGCAGGGCGCCCTGGTGCGCCTCGCGCTCGACCCGCACAGCCAGCCGGTGCGTACCCCGGCTCAGGAGGAAAAGCTCGCGCAGGCTCTGTCGCGCTATTTCGGCGGGCCGGTGCGGCTCGAGTTTCAAACCCTGGGTCCGGGCGGGGAAACCCCTGCGCTTCTCGCACAGCGCGCCTCGGAGCAGGAACTGGCCGCGGCGCGGCTGGCGTTCGACGCGGACCCGGGCGTGCAGGGCCTGCGCGAGCGCTTCGGCGCAACCGTGCTGCCGGACACGGTGCGCCCGGTAAAATGACCTCCTTAGGTTCACGCGGCGCGCGGCGCCTGACGGGCTTACCTCCATGGGTGGCAATTTCAACAATCTGATGAAGCAGGCCCAGGCGATGCAGGCCAACATGCAGAAGGCCCAGGCCGAGATCGCCAACCTCGAGGTGATCGGCGAGGCGGGCGGCGGGATGGTGAAGATCACCATGAACGGCCGTCACGAGGTGAAGCGCGTGCAGATCGAGTCCGCGGTCGCGGGCGAGGACCGCGAGATGCTCGAGGATCTGATCGCCGCGGCGGCCAACGACGCCGTGCACAAGGTGGAGGCGCGCGTGCAGGAGAAGATGAGCAGCCTGACCGCGGGCCTGGGGCTGCCGCCGGGAATGAAGCTGCCGTTCTGACGGGAAGCCGTGAAGCACTCGCCGCATCTCGCGCAACTCATCGACGCCCTGCGAACGCTGCCGGGCGTGGGACCGAAGAGCGCGCAGCGCATGGCGTTTCATCTGCTGCAGGAGGGGCGCCCGGGGGCGCGCGCCCTCGCCGCGGCCCTGGAGGCCGCGCTGCAGTCGGTGGTGCGTTGCCGGCGCTGCCGGATGCTCACCGAGACGGAATTGTGCTCGATCTGTGGCGCGCCGCAGCGCGACGCGAGCCTGCTGTGCGCGGTCGAGTCCCCGGCCGACGTGGTGGCCATCGAGCTGTCGGGCAGCTACCGCGGCCGCTACTTCGTGTTGATGGGACATCTGTCGCCGCTCGACGGCATAGGCCCCGAGCAGCTCGGGCTGCGCGAGCTCGAGGCGATCCTCGCCGAAGGCGGCGTGCGCGAGCTGATCCTGGCCACCAACTCCACGGTCGAGGGCGAGGCGACGGCGCACTTCCTGAGCGAGCTTGCGGCGCGCTTGGGCATCCGCGCGAGCCGCATTGCCCACGGGGTGCCGCTCGGCGGGGAGCTGGAGTACGTCGACGGCGGTACACTGGCGCACGCCCTTACCGGGCGGCAGTCGCTCGGTTAGCTGCGGCGCCAGGGTCAGCGCCGGAGCCTGCGGCGCGCCGCGGTCAGTTCCTCATGCAGCCGGCGCAGCCGCCGATAGCTCTCGTAGCGTCGCGCATGCAGCGCGCCGGACTCGGCCGCCGTGCGCACCGCGCATCCGGGCTCACGCATGTGCCGGCAGTCGAGGAACCGGCAGCCGGCGCACAGACGCTGCACCTCGACGAAACCGAGGCTGCGCGGCTCGAGGCGGTCGATCGCCGGGCTGAAGTCGCGCACCCCGGGGGAGTCGATCAGGGCGCTGCCCCCGGGCAGATCGAACAGCCGCGCGGCCGTGGTCGTGTGCCGCCCTTGCTCCTCGCGCACCAACTCGCCGACGGCAATCTGCGTCTGGGGGAGCAGGCGTCCCACCAGCGAGGATTTGCCGACTCCGGACTGTCCGACGAGCGCGGCGACCGTGCCCGCAGGTAACGCCGCCAGCAGCCGCCCGATCCCGGCGCCGGTGTGCGCCGAGCAGTTGACGCAGCCGTAGCCGGCGGCGGCGTACACCGCAAGCTCCGCAGTGAGGCCAGCGTCCACGGCCAACTCGTCCTTGTTCATCACCAGCAGGGCGCCGATGCATCCGGAGGTGGCCGCGGCCAGGTAGCGGTCCACGACGAACAGGTCCGGCACCGGCACGGGAGCCAGGACCACCAGCAACAGGCTCAGGTTCGCCACGACCGGTTCCGTGCCGCCGCGCGCATTCGCGCGGTACAGCGCCGCGCGCCGCGGCAATACTTCCACGACGTGCAGCTCGTCGTGGCGCGGGTCGGCGCGACAGCGCACCTCGTCCCCGCAGACCACCGTGAGCGAGCGGCCGAACGGGCGGGCGGGCAGCTGCCTGCCCGACGCGTCGCGCACGGTCATGTGGCGGCCATAGGTGGCGATCACGCGCGCCTCGAGTGTCGCTGTCACGGCAGATAGCTGCCGGGCGTCTGCTACACTTGGCTTGGATTTGCTGCGCACTTCCAGCGCCACGCTACCACCACCGACGTCAGCATGCCGAGCGGCGACTACCTGGTCTGGATCGATCTGGAGATGACGGGCCTCAAGCCCGATTCGGACTGCATCATTGAGATCGCGACCGTGGTGACCGACAAGGAGCTTGCGGTGCTCGCCGACGGGCCGGTGCTGGCGATTCATCAGCCCGAGGAGGTGCTCGCCCGCATGGACGACTGGAACCAGCGCCAGCATGGCTCCTCGGGACTGCTCGCAAGGGTGCACGCGAGCCGCGTCAGCGTCGCCGAGGCGCAGCAGCGCACCCTGGAGTTCCTGGCGCCGCTGGTGTCTGCGGGCAGCTCACCCATGTGCGGCAACAGCATCTGCCAGGACCGCCGCTTTCTCGCGCACTACATGCCCGAGCTCGAGCGCTTCTTTCACTACCGCAATCTCGATGTCAGCACGCTCAAGGAGCTGGCGCGGCGCTGGGCACCGGCGGTGGCCGACAGCTTCGCCAAGCAGGGGACGCACCTCGCGCACGCGGACATCCACGAGTCGATCCGCGAATTACGCCACTACCGCGCCCGGCTGCTGGCGCCGGCGTACGCCGGGGAATGATCCGGCGTGTGATCTCAGCCCGCCTTGGCGGGCGGCGGGGTTCGCGCCAGGAACAGCCAGGTCTCGACGACGGTATCGGGATTGAGCGACATGCTCTCGATCCCCTGATCGAGCAGCCAGCGCGCGAGATCGGGGTAATCCGAGGGTCCCTGGCCGCAGATGCCGACGTACTTGCCGCGCTTGCGGCACGCGGTGATCGCCATCGCCAGCAGCAGCTTCACCGCCGGGTCGCGCTCATCGAAGTGCTTGGCCACGATCGCCGAGTCGCGATCCAGTCCGAGCGTGAGCTGCGTCATGTCGTTGGAGCCGATCGACATGCCGTCGAAGTAATCGAGGTACTCCTCGGCGAGCAGAGCGTTGGTAGGCAGCTCGCACATCATGATCACCTGCAGGCCGTTGGCGCCGCGCTGCAGCCCATTCGCAGCCAGCAGCTGCGTGACCTCGCGCGCCTCGGCGACGCTCCTCACGAACGGCACCATGACCTGCACGTTGGTGAGCCCCATGGTCTCGCGCACCCGCTTGAGCGCGCGGCACTCGAGCTCGAAGCACGGGCGGAACGTCTCGTCGGTATAGCGCGACGCGCCGCGGAAACCCAGCATCGGATTTTCCTCGTGCGGCTCGTAGCGCTCGCCCCCGATCAGGTTGGCATACTCGTTCGACTTGAAG
>JBOIAH010000492.1:0-2496 GCA_050739055.1 Steroidobacteraceae bacterium
GCACGTGCGTCACGCTCACCCAGCTCCCGTCGCTGTTGGTGAACCCCCAGGCGATGTGCGTGTTGGATCCGGCAACCACCAGCGGCGCTCCCGGCAACGTGACCCCGGTGATATCGAGCCCGGGTGAGCGCGCATTGCCCGTGGTCCGCAGCCGCGCGTGATACCAGATCGCGGGCACGCGTTGCGACAGGTGCATATCGTTGGCGATGAGCGCCGCGCCGCTCGCGGTCAGGCGGCCGGCGACCGCCCAGTTGTTGCTGCCGGCGGCAGGAACGCGCATCACGGGCGCCCTGTCAGGCGCGGTGGGCTGTCCCGAGGCCATCGCGGGGCGGCCGGCGCCCCTCACATCGAGAACTTCGGGCGGCGGCACCGCGGCTTCGGCCGGGGCAGCTTCGCCTGCCGCGCTCACGACCGCCCCGTCGGGTGCGTCCCACCGCGTGTGCGCCGGATACAGGAACTGCAGCGCGCACTTCCAGCCCGAGCCGCACTGCCCGCCGCCCAGATGCTCGTTCACTTCCTGGCGCACGATCTCGCGGTGCAGGTCGCCCGACTGCAGGTCCCACCACATGGCGTACTCGACCAGGATCGTATCCTCGGCGCGCCACGGCGCCGGCCGCGCTCCCAGCACCCAGTACTCCCATGGCCGGCCGTGGAGGCTCGCGAGTCCGGCGTTCACGCCACGGGTATAGGCCGCGATGAGTCCGCGCTGCCCGGCGCTCGCTTGGGCGAGTACCTGGCGCGCCACGCTGCGGAACCTGAAGAGCCGGGTCTTCCTATCCTGACCGAGCGCGACCTTGCCGACCAGCTCCGCGAGCTCACCGGCCGCGAGCCGGCGCGACAGGTCCATCTGGAAGTAACGGTCCTGGGCGTGCGCGAAGCCGGTGCCATAGGCGAGATCGATGCGGTTGGCGGCCTCGATGGTCGGCACGCCCAGAGAGTCGCGCCTGATGCGGACCGCAGCGCTGAGGCCGGGCGCGCGACGCTCGCCGTCGAGTTGCGGGAGCGAGGCGCGCAGCGCGCCGTAGGCGAGCGCCAGCGCCGCGAGGATGCAGAGCGCGCACGCCGCGCCGATGTAGGAGAGCTTGCGCATGGGGCCGGTGGCTCTTGAGCCTTGCAGGCCGTCAGTCCTCAGACCACCTTCAGGATCACCATGGAGTTGGTCCCGCCCTGCACGCCGGACAGCTCCCCCTTGGTGAGGATCACCAGGTCGCGCTTCTTCACCAGCTGCAGCTCCAAGAGGCGGGCGAACAGCGCGCGGTACAGCTCATCGACGGTGACGGCGCCGGTGACGTCGAAGATCACCGGATACACGCCCCGGTAGAGAGTCACGCGGCGGCGCGTCGTTTGGTGGCGCGTGAAGGCGTACACCGGAATGTCCGAGCGGATGCGCGACATCCACAGGGGGGTCGCCCCGGACTCGGTCAGCGCCACGATGGCCCGCACCTTCATGTGATTGGCCGTGTACATGACGGCCCGCGCAATGGCTTCCTCCGTGCCCTTGAACAGGCCCTCGAGCACGCGCTGGCGGGAACTCGGATGCGTCAGCTGGTACTTCTCGGCCCCTTCGATCACCTGCGCCATTGCCTGCACGGCCTTGACCGGGTAGCGGCCGGTGGCCGTCTCCGCCGACAGCATGACGGCATCGGTGCCGTCCATGACGGCGTTGGCGACGTCGCTGACCTCGGCGCGGGTCGGCACCGGGTTCTGGATCATCGATTCCATCATCTGCGTCGCGGTGATCACCACGCGATTGCGCGCGCGGGTCTCATGGATGATGGTTTTCTGCAGGCCGGTGAGCTCCGCGTAGCCCATTTCCACTCCCAGGTCGCCGCGCGCCACCATCACGACGTCCGAGGCGTCGATGATACCGGGGAGATTGTCGACGGCTTCGTGGCGCTCGATCTTGGCGACGATGCGCGCGTCGCCTCCGGCCGCGCGCAGCAGCTTGCGCGCCTGCTCGATGTCGCCGGCCTCGCGCGCGAAGGACACCGCCAGGTAGTCGACGCCCTCCGCGGCGGCGAACTGGATGTCCTCGAGGTCGCGCGCCGAGATCGCCGGCGCCGAGATGCCCCCGCCC
Organism: Steroidobacteraceae bacterium; assembly: GCA_050739055.1. GTDB lineage: Bacteria > Pseudomonadota > Gammaproteobacteria > Steroidobacterales > Steroidobacteraceae > 13-2-20CM-66-19. The sequence continues at coordinate 2,078 of JBOIAH010000492.1, forward strand.
TGGCGGTTGAGCCCCTTGCGGTCCGACAGCTCCCCGCCGACCCGCACGCGGGTTTCGACGGTCGTGGCCCCGACGCGTTCGACGTCGAGCACGATCTGGCCGTCGGCGAGCAGCAGGGTGTCCCCGGCGGTCACGTCGCGCGGCAGATCCTGGTAGGCCACGCCGACCGTGGCGTTGGTTCCGGCCTTGGGGTCCAGCGCGGTATCGAGCGTAAAAGACTGCCCCTCGGTGAGCTGCACGCGCCCGGTGCGAAAGCCCTCGATGCGGATCTTCGGCCCCCCGAGGTCGAGCAGCACGCCGATGCAGCGGTCGGCGCGGCGGGCGGCCTCGCCCACCTGCGCGAGGTAGCGCCTGCGGTCGACGACGGTGCCGTGCGAGGCGTTCAGGCGCACGACGTCCAGTCCCGCGCGCATCATTTC
>JBOIAH010000493.1:0-4072 GCA_050739055.1 Steroidobacteraceae bacterium
CCTCCTACCTGTGCATGAACTACGTGTTCTACCTGCTGGCGAACTGGTGCTTTCTCTACCTGGTCCAGGAGCGGCACTTCACGGTGCTCGAAGGCGGGTGGCTGGCCAGCATGCCGCCGCTCGCGGCCGCGATCGCCGCCGGGTTGGGCGGCAAGCTCGCGAGCGTGTTGGGATCCCGCTACGGCGTTCGCCGCGGCTTGCGGATCATCCCATTGCTCTCACTGCCGGTGGCCGGTGCGCTGCAATTCGTGGCGGTGGACGCCGCGAATGCTTACGTGGCCGTCGCGGCACTCGCCCTGTGCTTCGCCGCCGTCGAACTGAACGAGGGGCCCTACTGGGCGGCCATCATGCACGTCGGGCGTGCCGACACCATGGCCGCGTCCGGGCTGCTCAACACCGGTGGAAATGCCGGCGGACTGATCGCCACGCCGATTGTCGGCTACCTCTCAGGCCATCATGAGTGGACGCTCGCCTTCCTGATCGGCGCGGCTCTCGCGCTCGCCAGCGCCCTCACCTGGCTGCTGGTAGACCCGGCGCGCGCGCCTGCACGGTGATTGACCATCAGCGGCGTTCGGACTTAGTTCAGCTAAGGCGCAGGCGCCTCCGCAAGCACCCGCTCCCCGCCCAGCCTGCCGCGCGCCGTGGCGCGCGCCCGGCTCGCGCCTTCGGGCCAGGTGAGCTCGAGTGTCCCGCTTCCCTGCGGGGCCCGGAGTTCGAGACTGGCGTGCACATCCCCGGTGCGCCCCGGCCAGTCAATGCGCCCCGAGACGCTCACATCCTCGGTCCAGCGCACGTCGCGCAGCGTGAGCCGGTAGCCGTTGCCCGCGTTTGCGACCGTGAACGTGCCGCCGCGCAATCCGACCCCGTTGCCGGGTCCGTTCTCCTCGGCGCGGGCAATCACGTCCGCGCTGGTCAGCAGCGCCGCGCTCACGACGCGTAACCGATCCGCTGCCGCCTGATTGTCCGCGGATCCGAGTGCCGGGGCCAGCTCCCGCGCCCGCCGCGCGAAGCGCGGCACCAGCGGCACTGCGGGCACTGCCGCGGCGCAGCCCTCATCGCCGGTTGCGAGGCTCTCCATGAACCGGCGCACCAGAATCGCCGCACATTCGCTGCGCGCGTGGGGCAGTGCGTTGACGTGGAAACTGTTGGCAAGGACGACGTGACGGGCGCGCGGAAAACGCGCCGCGGCCGCGGCCCCATCCGCCACGCTGGTCATGTTGTCCAGCTCGCCGGACACCACCAGTACGGGAACCTCCGGATACGGCAGGTCGGCGGAGATCAGCGGCGAGGCGGGCGACGCCGGCCACTGCACGCACTCGTCTATGAAGGCATAGTCGAGCGGCATGCCGCGGTATTCGTCGATGGTGAACGGTGCATAGGTCCCGGGCGCGGCCGCTTTACGCGCCGCGATCGCCACATCGCGCGCCGCGACGCGCCGCTCGGGCGCAAGGTGCATGTCGAAGATCTGGGGCGGGTCCTGGCAGAACACCGCAGCCGCGAGACCCGAGCTGAACTTCGCCGGCGAGCGGGTCGGATCGCGCGAGTCCACGCTGCCGAGCGTCTCGGCCATCAGCCGCAGCAGCGGCAGGCGGTCCCCGGCGCTGAAGGCGCGCGCCGCCGCATCCACCTCGCGCACCGTCGCGTAAGCGGGCGAGCCGCCGAACATCACGATCGCGAGCTGACTCGCGCCGGCGGTGAAGTCCATGACGCGGTCGTCGCCGTAGCGCACGTGCGCCGGGATTGGCCTGGCACGCAGCAGCGCGAGCGCGGGAGCGATGTGCTGCATCGAGCTGCCCGCGACGCCAGCGCAGGCCGGAGCGCGCTCGCAGGCGATGTCGAACTTGGCGCGCATGGCGGGGGCATAGTGCGGGTACCACGCGTAGTCCGGGCCGTCGAGCGGGTAAGCCCCGTCGAGAACCAGCGAGCGGAGCTTGCCCGCATGGCGCAACGCAAACACCTGCGCGAAGTAGGTTCCGTAGGAATCGCCGTACAGGCCGATGCGGCCGATCGCCAGCACATCCAGGAGGGCGGCGAGATCGTCGCTGGCCAGCGCCGTGCTGTACAGGGGTGCGGTGCGTCCCAACCAGCGCCCGCAGGCGCCGACGTCGCCGGCGGTGAGTTGCGGTGCATTCTGCAGTTGCGTGCACTCGATGGCAGCCGAGCGCCCGGTCCCGCGGTTATCCATGATCAGCACGTCGTACCTCGCCCGCAGCGGCGCGAACAGCGCAAGGTACTCATCCCGCGACTCGGTGGCCGGAAAGCCGGGGCCGCCCTCGGTCGCGACCAGTGTGCCGGCGGCGGGGCCGGCGGCCGCGTGCGGGTAGTACTCAAAGTAGATTGGAATCGTTCCGGGGATCACGCCGCTCGGATCGAGCGGACGCGCGAGGACGCCACACCAGGGCGCCGCCGTCTCGCAGCGATGCAGTGTCAACTGCCCTACCGTGAGCGTGGCGCTCGGGGAACGCTCCGGCGTGACAGCCGCGCGAGCGAGCGCGTGCGAGTCCGGCGCAGCGCAGGCGTGCGCCAGCAGCGCGCCGAGCAACAGCGAGCGGGGGTCAGGGCGGCAATCCATGGGCGAAGGTGGCCATTGTACCTGCATTTGCAGGCGCGCTACGCTTGGCCCCGGGCACGCGCGGCGGGCGGGGAGCACAACCATAATGTCGAAGCGGATCGTTTTCGCACCCGCCGCCGGCGCCGTTCTCCTGGCGCTCATCACCTGCCAGCCGCCGTTGCATGCGCAGGCGGCGCCCGCCCTCAGGACGCGCAACGTGGTGCTCATCGTCAGCGATGGCCTTCGCTGGCAGGAGGTCTTCACCGGCGCCGATGCGACCTTGCTGAACGAAAAGAACGGCGGCATCTGGGACAAGGAGCAGGACCTGCGGCGCGAGTTCTGGCGCTCTGACGCCGGCGAGCGTCGCCGGGCCTTGTTCCCTTTCCTGTGGACCACGGTCGCCGCGCACGGGCAGATCTTCGGCAACCAGGCCCTCGGCAGCGTCGCCCGCGTCACCAACGGACTGGCCTTCTCCTACCCGGGATACAACGAGATGCTGACGGGCCATCCGGATCCGCGAATCAACTCGAACGAGTTCGGCCCGAACCCCAATATCTCGGTGTTCGAGTGGCTGAATTCCCTGCCGGAGCTGCACGGGCGGGTCAGCGTGTTTGCAACCTGGGCGGCGTTCAAGGACATCTTCAACGTGCGCCGCAGCCAGCTTGCGCTGCAGGTGGGATGGGACCTGCCCTATCGCGGCACGCTCGACCCGCGCCAGCAGCTCCTCAACCAACTGTACGGATCTACGACGAGGCTCGACGACGAGGACGTCTATGACGCCTTCATGCAAGTCCCGCTGCTGGACTCCGTCGCCAAGAATCAGCCGCGCGTCCTGTTTGTCGGCTACGGCGAGACGGACAACTGGGCACACGCCGGGCGGTACGATCTCGTGCTGCACAGCGCGCATGTGTTCGACCAGTTCGTCGAACAGCTGTGGAATACCCTGCAGCGTCTGCCGGCGTATCGCGATCAGACCACGTTCATCATCACCACCGACCACGGCCGCGGCAGCGGGCCGGTCGAATGGAAGGAACACGGCGTCGAGGAGCAAGGCTCGGAGAACATCTGGATCGCGGTGATCGGTCCGGATACCCCGGCGCTGGGCGAGCGCAGCCACGTTGCGGAGGTCCACCAGGCCCAGATTGCGGCAACCGTCGCCGCGCTGCTGGGCAGGGATTACCGCCAGGCCGTACCGGCCGCCGCCGCCCCGATCACCGCGGTCCTCGGCACGGGCCGAGCGGCTCAGTGACTCCGGCTAGCGCTAGCCGCCAGGCGCCTGGTTCATCAGCTGACGATATTCCGCCACCGAAATGATCTGCTGCGCGCGCGTGTCCCACAGGATGTATTGCAACGCGACGGGAATCTGCGCGAGCTTCAGGCGAGTGACGTCGCAGAACAGATGCCGGTATTCGTTGTGACAGTGCACCAGGCGGTAGTTGGGAATCCTGGCGGACAGGTGATGGACGTGATGATAGCCAATGTTGGCGGTGAACCAGTTCAACCAGGCCGGCAGGATCAGAA
>JBOIAH010000494.1:0-2068 GCA_050739055.1 Steroidobacteraceae bacterium
GCACCGGCGGGCTGCGCATCGTGAACCTGTATGTTCCCAACGGGCAGGCGGTGAACTCGGAAAAGTACCGCTACAAGCTGCGCTGGCTCGCGGCGCTCGCGTCCTGGCTGCGCAGCGAGTTGCACGAACACCGCGGCCTGATGGTGTTGGGGGATTTCAACATCGCCCCCGAGGACCGCGACGTGCATGATCCGGCCGCCTGGGCCGGTGCGGTGCACGTGAGCGAGCCGGAACGCCAGGCGCTGCGCGCCGTGCTCGCCCTGGGACTCGTCGACGTGTTCCGCCGCTTCGAGCACGCCCCGGGGACATTCAGCTGGTGGGATTACCGCATGGGGGCCTTCCGCCGCAACCACGGCCTGCGCATCGACCTGCTGCTGGCCGACACCGCCCTGGCTGCCGATTGCACGGCCTGTGTGGTCGACCGCGAGCCACGCCGGGCCGAGCGGCCCTCGGATCACGCGCCGGTCATCGCCGACTTTCCGCTCGCCATCCCGCCGCCCGGCCAGCCCTGACGGCCCCGACGGCGTCAGCGGCCCCAAGGGCCCGGCAGCCCGCCTGACAGGGGTGCAGGCTCTGACAACCCCCAAAAGGCTTGAAAATGTGCGGCGCGTCGCTGCCGCCGGGGGCAACAACTGCCTAGACTGTGCGCTACGTCACCGGTTGGGGCGTTATTTCAGGGGGGAGACGGCCGCCGCGGACCACCTTGGGCGCAATGCCGTTAACAATGACCAATACCCGGCGCAGCGATTTTGACGTCACCAACAGCGTGCAAGTGAGCTCACCGCAGGCGGTGTTTGCCGCCGTCGCGGCGCTCTACCGGCCCACCTGGCCCGACTTGTCGCTCGACCCCCTGGAGCGCGCCTTCGAGCACTTCGAGCGGCTGTTCGCCGGAGACGTCCCCGGTTACCACGGCGTGGACACGGTGTACCACGATCGCCAGCACACGCTCGACATAACGCTCGCGCTCGCGCGCCTCATCGTCGGCTACGAGCGCCAGCAGCCCGACGACCAGCGCCTGGGGGGAGCGCGCGCGGTGGTCGGACTCATCACCGGCCTGTTCCACGACGTCGGCTACCTGCGGCGCACGGACGAGCGTGAATCGCGCAACGGCGCGGAGTTCACCCGCATCCACGTGTCGCGCGGCGCGCGCTTCCTCGAGGAGTACCTGCCGGTGCTGGGGTACGGCGCCTGGGTGCCGGTGGCGAGCGAGATCATCCACTTCACCGGCTACGAAGTGCCGTTTGCGCAGATCGAAGCCAGGGTTCCCGACCCCCGCGACATCAGGGTCGGCCACCTGCTGGGCACGGCCGACATGATTGCGCAGATGGCCGACCGCTGCTATCTCGAGAAGTGCCGCGACCGGCTGTACGCCGAGTTCGTGCTGGGCGGGGTCGCGCTGCCGTTTTCCGGCGGCAACCGCCAGGTCAAGTACGCCTCGGGGCTGGATCTGCTGCGCCAGACGCCGGAGTTCGTGGAAGAAGTGCGCAGCAAACGTCTGGACCGCGATTTCGGCTCTGCGTACCGCTACCTGGAGATCCTCTACGGCGGGGGTAATCCCTACATGGAAGCAGTCGAGCGCAACATCGACTACCTGCGCCAGGTGCTGCGCAGCGAGAACTGGCAGCTGCTGCGGCGCCGGCCGCCGATATTCGCCTCGACCACCGATCCGATGGCGACCATGCGCGGCCTGATGCTCGGATATATAAAGAGAGTCTGGGCGAACGGCTGAGGTGGCGTCCGCCCCGGGGCGGCGCGTAAGATGAATCCCCAATTAAATAGGGGATCTTGCCCCCGGGAGAGGGACGCCCGGGCAGGCAACCACGCTACGTGACTGCCGCCAGCTTCAAGCTCCGATACGCGGGTGCCGCCTTTCTGGTCGCACTGCTCGCCGTGATTGCGGTGGCTGCTCTGCTCGTCTACCGGCACGCTGCCGACACACGCGCCCTGAGCGCCATCGCAGAGCAGAGCAGCCGCGAGCGCGTCGACCTTGAGCTGCACGCCCGGGCCCGCAGTGTCGCCGCTCACGCCGCCGACTCCATCGCCGGCGCGGTGCGCGCGCGGGATACCG
>JBOIAH010000495.1:0-1729 GCA_050739055.1 Steroidobacteraceae bacterium
GCTCCGAGTCTCACAGCGGCGGATCGGCGATCTACCTGCTCACCGCTCGCCTGCGCCTTTAACCCCTGCCTCGCTGACGCCGGCCCTACCGCCGGCTCCTGACCCATGGCCGGATGATCCGCAGCCGCAGTGCGTCTGCGCACATTGCCTGCCGTGCCCTGGGCTCGCTGATTTGACCTTCAGCCCGTGTCGGTGATGCTTATGATCCAATATGAACGGTTGCGTCACTGGGCCGCACCCATCCTGCTCAGCGCCTGTTGGAGGGTTTCGCTCGCGGTCGGCACCACGGTCGCGCTCGCGTCCTTCGTGCTGCTCGTTGTGCTGACCACGGCGCAGGGAGCGGAGCCCGCTTCTCGCGATGGCGCGCCCTCTTTGCCGGCCCCTTTGACCTCGGACACCTTCACCGAAGCCGTCCTCGCGCATAACGCCAGTCTCGAGGCCATGCATCAGGCTGTCGTCGCAGCCGCCGCGCGGATCAGGCCGGCCGGCGCGCTGGATGATCCAATGCTGAGCGTATCCGCGGCGCCGCGCACCTTCGGCAGCGCCATGGGCGCGAGCGGCGACATCGAGGTCAGTCAGGCCCTGCCGTGGTGGGGAACGCTCGAGGCGCGCGCGGAAGTGGCCCGCGCCGAGGCTGAGGCGGCCAGCCATGATCTCGATGCGTCGCGGCTCCGCCTCGCGGCACTCGCCCGCGGAGCGTTCTCAGACTGGGTGTTCATCCATCGCGCGCTCGAGATCAACACCGCCAACCAGTCGGTGCTCGCCGACCTGCGCAGCATCGCCCGGGTCCGCTACGCGACGGGTCAGGCGCCGCAGGGGGACATCCTGCAAGCGGACGTGGAGCGCTCGCTCCTCAAGCAACAGCGTCTCGAATTCGAGCGCGATCAACTGACGGTGCAGGCCCGTATGGATGCTCTTCTCGAGCTTGCGCCGCAAGCGGTGGTTCCTGCGCCCGCCGGGCTGACGGCGCCCGCGAGCTTGCCGGCCGAGGAGGTGCTTGCGCAGCGCGCGCTCGCCCATCCGCAGCTCGGTCAGCTCGAGGCTCGGGAGCGGGCTGCCGAGGCTCAGCAACATCTTGCGGAAAAGGAGCGCTACCCGAAATTCGGCCTGAGCGCCGGCTACAACAACCTGTGGTCCGACCCGGCCATGCGCCCGATGGTGGGCGTATCGATTAGCGTTCCGCTCGATCAGGGCAAGTATCGAGCCACTATCGAAACGGCGCGCGCCGAGGCGCGCCGCGCCGCCTCGACCCTGGAAGATGTGCGTGCCTCCCTCCTGGCGGATCTCTCGGCCGCCTATGCCTCAGCAAAGGAAGCCGCGCAGTCCGTTGCGCTCTATCGCGACGAGCTCGTGCCGCTGGCGCGCACCACGCTCGAGGTCGCCCGCACGGACTACGGCAGCGGCCGCGGCGACTTCTTGAGTGTGCTCACTGCCGAACAGCACCGGCTCAATACCGAGCTCACCCTGGCTCGAATGCAGTCCGAGTATTTCCAGCGGCTGGCGGAGCTCGAGCGGGCGAGTGACGGTGGCGTATTGGGGGGCCTGGCGCACGCAGGAGCAGATCGATGAGAAGTTACGGGTCGGCATTTTCGGCAGCGCTCGCCGCGAACGTCGTTCTCCTGGCCGTCGTGGCGGGTTTGTGGTGGCATTCGCGGGCGCTGATGTCAGCGCCGACGGCCGCGTCGCCACCGAGCGGCACGCCGGCGCCACCCGCCTCAGAGTCCTGGTC
>JBOIAH010000496.1:0-3431 GCA_050739055.1 Steroidobacteraceae bacterium
GGCTCGCCCTGTGGTATGCGGGCGCCGCCGCCGCCACCCTGGTCGGTGCGTTCGTGGCCGGCTACTACCTGCTGCAGGTCAACCTGGTGCACGGGCTCGATCTCCTCAACCGCGCGCAGTTCGCCGAAATACGCGCCCACCTGGGACGCGACTACCAGCTGCTCGACGGACCGGCGATCAACGCGCGCATCCGCGCGACCACCGACTACGCCTCGGTGCTCTTCTACATCACCGTCGACGATCGTGCCGGCGCGGTGCGTCCCGTGTTTTACTCGAGCAATCTGCGCGGACGGCCGATCCCCGACGTGCCGGGCCGGCGCGAGTACAACGCGCCCGTGCCGGGCATCGGCGAGCTGCGCGCCGGCGAGTTCATACTCGGGCCGTTCGACGTGACTGTCGCGACCCCGCTCGCCAGCGTGCGCGAGACCATGCGCTTCTACAGTCGCATCGGCATCTGGCTCCTGGCCGGGTCGATCGCGATGAGCGTCGCCATCGGTTTCGGCCTGAGTCGCCTCGCCCTGCGCCCGGTGCGGCTGATACGCGACACGGCGAGCCGCATCGGCTCCGACAATCTCAGCGAGCGCATCCCGGTCGCCAGCGTGCGCGACGAGATCTCCGATCTGTCGCAGCTGCTGAATCTCATGTTCGACCGGCTGGAGAGATCGTTCCAGCAGATTCGGCGCTTCACGGCGGAGGCCTCGCACGAGCTGAAGACGCCTCTGTCCCTGATCCGGCTGCAGGCCGAGAAGCTGCTGGTGCAGGGCAAACTCGAGGCCGACAACGAGGAATCCGTTCACGTGCTGCTCGAAGAGGCCGCGCGCCTCGGCCAGATCATCGAGGAGCTGCTGTTCCTGTCGCGCGCCGAAGCCTGCGACATCCGGCTGAACCTCGAGCCGCATCAGCCGGAGGCCCTGCTCGCCGGCTTCAGCCAGGACGCACGCGCTCTAGCCGAGCATCGCGGCATGCGTTTCGCCTGTACCCATAGCGGCAGTGGCTGCGTGCTGGCCGAGCCGCGCTGGCTCCGCCGGGCGCTGCTCAACCTGCTCACCAATGCACTCAACGTCTCGCCGCACGGCGGCCGGGTGACGCTCACTTCCCGCGTGGACGGGGCGCAGTGGCGGGTGAGCCTCGACGACCAGGGACCGGGCGTACCGCCGCAGTTCCGCGAGCGGATCTTCGAGCGCTTCTTCCGGCTCAACCGGTCCGACGCGGCCGATGAGGGCGGCAGCGGGCTGGGACTGGCGATCTGCCGCAGCATCATCTCGCTGCACGGCGGGGCCATCTGGGCGGAGTCCTCGCCCGAGCACGGCGGACTGCGCATGGTCTTTACCCTGCCGGTGCGCACCTAGCCGCCGGCGCCCGGGCCGTGGCGACGCCCATGAGCGCAGCGCCGCAATCGCCGGGGAATTCAGGTTCATTTCAGAGAACTGGGTTAGAACTGCGCACCTGCAGTCCGAAGGGGCGGAGGGGACGATGCGGCGGTGGGGATTCGCCGGGTGCCTGTGGCTCTCGTCGCTGTGCCTCGCGGCCCCCGCGGCCTCCGGGACCTACGCGGGCAAGCTGCTCGAGGACGTGAGCCGCGCGCATCCGCAGCTGCTCGGCGCGGCGATCAGCGCCACGCCGCCCAAAGCGACGGCGGTGGTGGTGGTGGCCGCGACGCTCGCCGCGACGGTCGGCGCCGCGGCCGATGCCGCGGATCTCGCCGTGATCCGCGCCGGCACCTCCACGGCGGTGCTGAATGCGGCCGGCAACCGCCTCGAGATCCGGTTGCCGCTGCGCGACGTGGCGGGGGACCGCGTCGGCGTGCTGCGCCTGACCTACGCCTATCGGGCCGGCACCGACCGTGCCGCGCTCGAGCGCAGCGCCGAGGAGATTCGCGATCGCCTGCATCGCCGGATCTCGCACGCCGCCAATCTGTTCGACCCGTTTCCCTACGAGGCCGATGCCCCCGCCAATACCTACGCGCAGCAACTGGTCGACGAGTTCGTCGACCGTCACCCGGAAATCGAGATTCTCGCCATTCATGCAACTGCGCTTGGCAGCGACTACAACGTCATCGTCGGCTCGAGCATCGGCCGCCTCGGCAAGAAGGCCGACAACGACGACATGCGCTGCGTGTTCACCGGCAAGCCGAATCTCGAGGTCAACTCCACCGGCAAGCGCTTCGAGAGCGAGCTGCAGCTGCACGACCGCGCCGGCCAGGTGATCGGCGCCGTCGGCGTCGTCGTGGCCTACAGGAGCGGCGACGACCGGGGCGCGTTGCTGGCGCACGCGGAGCAGATCAGGGCACAACTCGAGAAGCGGATCCCGGATGCCGCCAGCCAGTTTCGGCCGGCCGGCGGCCGGGGCGGGACTTTGTGAGCCGAGTCGCTCTCCCGCAGGCCGGGAGCAAAGGGGGATATGTGAGCAACCGCAACAGTGCGTTTCTTCTTGGCACATTGCTGGCCACCGCGGTGGCCGGTGCCGCCGAGCAGTCGACCGAAGCCGCCGCGGCGCCCGGGTCCGGGCAGAGCCTGGCCGAGATCGTCGTGACCGGCAGCGCAATTCCGACCACCCCCGATGCTGTCGCCGTGCCGGTGGACACACTGAGCGCTGCGCAGCTCGAGGCGAGCGGCGTCGACTCGAACGCGCTCGAGATGCTGCGCAAGGCGATCCCGGCATTCCAGGGCCGCAGCAACGCCGGCACCAGCAACGCCAACAACAACAACCAGAACACCGCCGGGGGGTCGCAGGTGCAGCTTCGCAACCTGCCGACCCTGGTGCTGGTCAACGGGCGGCGCGTCGCCACGAGCGGCATCGGCGGCATTAACGGCAAGAACTTTGTCGACGTCAACCAGATCCCGGCGGCGGCCATCGATCACGTCGACGTGCTCACCGACGGCGCCTCCTCGATCTACGGATCCGACGCCGTGGGTGGCGTCGTCAATTTCGTGCTGAAGTCCGACTACCGGGGCTTTACCGCCGGTGCGCGCGCCGCCAACGCGCAGGACTACGGCGAGTGGTCGGCGTACGCGACCGGCGGCATGCCGGTCGGTTCCGGCAACATCACGGCGACCGTGAACTTCACCCATACCGATCCGCTGTTCCAGGCCGACCGTCCGTTCAGCAGCCCGCTGTACGGCAAGACCTCGGCGCTGCCGGGGACGGTGAGCGGTGCCTCCGACATCCTCAGCTCCGCCATCGACTCCCCGAGCGCCCGCAACCCGACCGGCGTCAACGCCACCGCGGGCTCGCTCGCCGCGCTGCTCGCCAACGGCACCTACATTCCGACCTCGCCCGCGGCGGTTGCGGCGGCCTTCGACATCTCGCCCTACCAGACGCTGCTGCTGCGGCAGAGTCTCGCCTCCTTCACCAGCACTTTCGACTTTCCGCTCGCCGAGCGCGACCGGCTGGCGCTGTTTGGCGATGCGATGGTGTCCCAGGGCCAGGCC
>JBOIAH010000497.1:0-6583 GCA_050739055.1 Steroidobacteraceae bacterium
CAGGGCGGCGGCCTCACCAGCGACTTCGCCAACAAGAAGACCCGCGCGCCGATCCGCAACGAGGCCAAGAACGGCCTGAAGAACACCCGCGGGTCGCTTTCCATGGCGCGCACCACTGACATCAACAGCGCGACCTCGCAGTTCTTCGTCAACCTGTCCGACAACGCCTTCCTCGATCACGGGCCGCGCGACTATGGCTACGCCGTGTTCGGCCGCGTCACCGAGGGCATGGAGGTCATCGAGAAGATCGCGCGGCTGGGCACCGGCAAGCGCCAGGGATACCAGGACGCACCGCTCGAAGAGGTGGTAATCGTCGCGGCACGCCGCCTGCAGCCGGCGTAGCGCCGCCCGTTGGTGCCGGCGGCGAAGCGCGACTCGCGGCGCGGCGGCGCGCCCCCGCCGCTGCGGCAACGCGGCAGCTGCGCCCGGTGGCTGCTGAAGTGGTGCGGCATTGCGCTCTCGGCGTTGCTGCTCGTCACCGTGACGCCGGTGCTGGTGTTGCGCTGGCTGCATCCGCTCACCAGCGCGTTCATGCTGGAAGCGCGCGCCGCGGCCGCGCTCGATCGCGACCGCGGCTACCGCACCGATTTCCAGTGGGCGAGCCTGGAGCGGCTCTCCCCGCACGCGGCCATCGCGGTCATCGCCTCGGAGGATCAGCAGTTCCCGTTCCACGCGGGCTTTGACTTCGACTCGATCCGCGAGGCGGTGCGCGCCAGCGAGCGCGGCAAGCGCCTGCGCGGCGCGAGCACCATCTCGCAGCAGGTGGCGAAGAACCTGTTCCTGTGGCCCGGCCACAGCTTCGTGCGCAAGGCTCTGGAGGCTTACTTCACGGTACTGATCGAGACGCTGTGGCCCAAGGAGCGGATCCTGGAGATGTATCTGAACATCGCGCAGTTCGGCAAGGGCGTGTATGGGGTGCAGGCCGCGGCGCACCGTTTCTTCGGCAAGCCCGCGCTGCGCCTCACCTCGCAACAGGCCGCGTTGCTCGCGGCGGTGCTGCCCAACCCGCATCTCCTGCGGGTCGATCGCCCTTCCCGCTACGTGCTCGAGCGGCGCGACTGGATTCTCGGGCAGATGCGTGAGCTGGGCGGAGCGGCGTACCTGCGCGCGCTCGACAGCGAGCGGCGCGCCCCGCGGGCGCGCGGGCCCGAATCGCGGTAGCATGGGTGCATGAGCTGCGGGACGGACCCATGCCTGAGCGCGAGCTGACCGTCGCTGATTGGCGCGGCTACGCCCAGGAGCAGTTTCCGCCAAGCTCCTGGAGCGTGGACGGGAACGTGCTGCGGGCCATGGCCTCGGGCCCGCGGATTGACCTGATCACGCGCGAGCGGTTCGGCGACTTCGTGTTGTCGTTCGACTGGCGCCTGCCGCGCGCGGGAATCTCGGGAGTCGCCTACCGGGTGGGCGGGGAGCGCGCACCGGCGCCGCAGGCCGGTCCCGCCATGCAGCTGCTCGATGATGAACACCACCAGGAGGGCACCGACGCCCTCACTTCCTGCGGCGCGCTATTTGCGCTCATGGCGGCGTGGCACGACCAGCGCAGGATCGCCAACAACACCTATTGCAGCGCCCGCATCGTCGTGCGCGGCAGTCTCGTCGAGCATTGGATCGATGATCGCCGGGTAGTCGGCTGCGATCTCGCGAGCGAGGAGCTCAGGGAGCGCATCGCCCGCAGCCGCTTCCGCGACGTTGCGGGCTTCGCGCAGCAGCCCGAGGGGCACATCGTGCTGCAGCACCGCGGCACCGAGGCCTGGTTCCGCAAGCTGCGCATCGAGAGCCTCTGAAGGCGCAGCCGCTGCAGCACAGGCCGCGAAAGTCACGCCTTTTGCGGACGGCAACTACGCTGATGTCCGAGAAATCGCCGCAGGCGATTTCTCCAATTAACTAAGGATCGTAGCCGAGACTGGGCGACAGCCAGCGCTGCGCCACCTCGAGCGTGACGCCCTTGCGACGCGCGTAGTCCTCCACCTGCTGGCGATCGATCTTGCCGAGCGCAAAGTAGTGCGCCTGCGGGTGCGCGATGTACCAGCCGCTCACCGCCGCGGTCGGGTACATGGCATAGGATTCGGTGAGGCGGATGCCGGCGTTGCGCTCCGCATCGAGCAGGCTCCACAGCTTGGCCTTCTCGGTGTGATCCGGGCAGGCCGGATAGCCCGGCGCCGGACGGATACCGCGGTACTCCTCGCGCACCAGCTGCTCGTTGGTGAGCGCCTCGAGCGCCTCATAGCCCCACAGCTCGCGACGCACGCGCTCGTGGAAATGCTCGGCCGCGGCCTCCGCCAGGCGATCGGCCAGCGCCTTCAGCATGATCGCCGAGTAGTCGTCGTGGGCGCGCTCGAAGCGCGCCAGGTGCGCCTCGATCCCGGCGCCGGCGGTGACCGCGAATGCGCCGCAGTAGTCAGCCACGCCGCCCACCCGCGGCGCCACATAGTCCGCCAGGCACTCGTGCGGCTGGCCATCCGGCTTGCCCTTCTGCTGGCGCAGGAAACTGAGCGTCGCCAGCACTTCATCGCGCGCCTCGCTCGCATAGATTTCGACGTCGTCGCCGACCGCGTTGGCGGGAAACAGCCCCAGCACCGCAGTGGCGCGCAGCCAGCGCCCGGCGATCAGCTCCTTGAGCATGCGGCGCGCGTCCGCGTACAGATTGCTCGCCGCCTCGCCCACCACCGGATCGGTGAGAATGTCGGGGAACCTGCCGGCGAACTCCCAGGCGTTGAAAAACGGCATCCAGTCGACGTAGCCGAGCAGCTCGGTGAGCGGATAGTCGGCGAAGCGCTGCACCCCCGGTACGCGCGGCGGCACCGGCGTGTACGCCGCCCAGTCGATCGCCACGCGGTTGGCGCGCGCCGCGGCCAGCGACAGTTCCGGTGCCTTGACCTTCTTGGCGGCGTGCTGCTCGCGCCGGCGCTCATGCTCGTCGCTCACCTTGGCGAGGAAGGCCGCGCGCTGCGCCGGCTGGGTGAGCGTCTGGCACACCCCTACCGCCCGCGACGCGTCCTTCACGTACACCACCGCCGGTGAGTACTGCGGCGCGATCTTCACCGAGGTGTGCGCCGGGGAGGTGGTGGCGCCGCCTATCAGCAGCGGCACCGCGAAGCTCTGCCGCTGCATCTCGCGCGCGACGTGCACCATCTCATCCAGCGACGGCGTGATCAGTCCCGACAGCCCGATGAAGTCCGCCTGCTCGCGCCGCGCGGTGTCCAGGATCTTCTCGCACGGCACCATGACGCCGAGGTCGATGACCTCGAAGTTGTTACATTGCAGCACCACACCTACGATGTTCTTGCCGATGTCATGCACGTCGCCCTTCACCGTGGCGACCACGATGCGGCCGTTGGTGCGCCGGCTGCCTCCGTCCTTGCTCTTCTCGATGAACGGCACCAGGTGCGCGACCGCGCGCTTCATCACCCGCGCGCTCTTGACCACCTGCGGCAGGAACATCTTGCCGGCGCCGAACAGATCGCCCACCACGTTCATGCCGTCCATGAGCGGGCCTTCGATGACCTGTAGCGGCCGCTCGTACGACAGGCGCGCCGCCTCCGTATCCTCGATGATGTAGTCGTCAATGCCCTTGACGAGCGCGTGCTCGAGGCGCTTGCCGACCGGGAGCTTGCGCCACTCGAGGTCCTCCGTGCGGCGCGCGCCGCCTTCGCCCTTGTAGCGCGCCGCGATCTGCAGCAGCCGCTCGGTCGCGTCCGCGCGACGATTGAGCACGACGTCCTCGCAGGCGTCGCGCAGCTGCGGCTGGAGCTGCTCGTAGACGCCCAACTGGCCGGCGTTGACGATCCCCAGGTCCATGCCGGCGGCAATCGCGTGGTAGAGGAACACCGAGTGCATCGCCTCGCGCACCGGCTCGTTGCCGCGGAATGAGAACGACACGTTGCTCACGCCGCCGCTCACCAGCACGTGCGGCAGCTCGCGCTTGATGCGGCGCGTGGCCTCGATGAACGCCACCCCGTAGCCGTTGTGCTCCTCAAGCCCGGTCGCGATCGCAAAGATGTTGGGATCGAAGATGATGTCCTCGGGCGCAAAGCCCACCTGCCCGGTGAGGATGCGGTAGGCACGCGCGCAGACCGCCACCCGGCGCTCGAGCGTGTCGGCCTGGCCCTGCTCGTCGAAGGCCATGACCACGGCCGCCGCGCCGTAGCGGCGCACCTTGAGTGCGTGTGCGATGAACACGTCCTCGCCTTCCTTCAGGCTTATCGAGTTGACGATCGGCTTGCCCTGCACGCATTTCAGTCCCGCCTCGATCACCGACCATTTGGATGAGTCGATCATCACCGGCACGCGCGCGATGTCCGGCTCGGAGGCCACCAGGTGCAGGAAGCGCGTCATCGCACTCTCCGAATCGAGCATGCCCTCGTCCATGTTGACGTCGATCACCTGCGCGCCGCTCGTGACCTGCTGGCGGGCGACCTCGAGCGCCGCGCCGTAATCGCCCGCCTCGATGAGCTTGCGGAACTTCGCCGACCCGGTGACGTTGGTGCGCTCGCCCACGTTCACGAACAGGCTCGCCGCGTCGATGTTGAGCGGTTCCAGCCCCGACAGGCGGCACTTCACCGGCACCGCCGCCAGGCGCCGTGGCGCGCGGCCCTTGAGCCCCTCGTGCAGCAGGCGGATGTGTTCGGGCGTCGTGCCACAGCAGCCGCCGACGATGTTCACCAGCCCCGACTCGCCGTACTCGCGCAGGATGTCGGCGGTCTCCTGCGGCGTCTCGTCGTACTCGCCGAAGGCGTTGGGCAGGCCCGCGTTGGGGTATGCGCACACGTAGGTGTCGGCGACCTGCGCGAGCTCGTGCACGTAAGGGCGCAGCGCCGCACCCCCGAGTGCGCAGTTGAGCCCGACGATGAGCGGCTGCGCGTGCCGGATCGAGTTCCAGAACGCCTCGGGCGTCTGTCCCGACAGCAGCCTCCCGGAAGCGTCGGTGATCGTGCCCGAGACGGCGAGCGGCAACGCGATCCCGTGCTCCTCGATCAGCGTCAGCGCCGCGTAGACCGCCGCCTTGGCATTCAGGGTGTCGATCACCGTCTCGATCAGCAGCAGGTCCACGCCCCCCAGGACCAGGGCGCGCGCCGCCTCCAGGTAGGCGGCGACCAACTGATCGAAGCTGACGCTGCGGTGGCCGGGATCGTTGACGTCGGGAGACAGCGAGGTCATGCGGGTGGTGGGCCCGAGCGCGCCGGCGACGAAGCGCGCCTCCCCCGCACGGCGTGCAAACTCGTCGGCGGCGCCGCGCGCCAGGCGCGCGGCGCGGTAGTTGAGCTCGGGAACCAGCGCGGTGGTCGCGTAGTCGGCTTGCGAGATCGCATTCGAATTGAAAGTGTTGGTCTCGATGATGTCGGCACCGGCGGCGAGGTAGGCACGGTGGATGCCGGTCACGATCTCCGGGCGCGTGATCGTCAGTATGTCGTTGTTGCCGCGCAGGTCGTGGCCGTGATCGCGCAGCCGCTCGCCGCGGAAGCCGCGCTCGTCGAGCTTGTGCTGCTGGATCATGGTGCCCATGGCGCCGTCGAGCAGCACGATGCGCTCGCCCAGCAGGCCCTTGAGCCGCTCGACGCGCGTTGCGCGCGCGGTTTCGTCGGGCGGCTCGACTGCAAACGGCGCCGCGCCCGCGTGTCCGCGACCGCTCATGCGCGTACCCGCTGCGCCGCGGCGCCGGCGGAGTGCGCCGCGGGGCGCAGTCCCAACGCGTGGCAGATCGCGTAGCTCAGCTCGGCGCGGTTGAGCGTGTAGAAATGAAAATCACGCACGCCGTGGCGGCTGAGCGCCTGCACCTGCTCGAGCGCGACGCTGGCGGCGACCTGAAAGCGCGTGTCGTGATCCTCCTCGAGGCCCGCAAAGCGCTCGTGGAGCCAGCGGGGCATGCCCGCACCGCAGCGCTCGGCAAAGCGCCGCACCTGCGCAAAGCGCGTGATGGGCAGGATCCCGGGCACGATCGGTGCGTTGATGCCGGCCGTCGCGCACCGGTCGCGAAAGCGCAGGAACACCCCGGTGTCGTAGCAGAACTGGGTGATCGCGCGGCTCGCACCCGCGTCGATCTTGCGCTTGAGGTTCTGCAGGTCGGCGGCCGCGGAGCGCGCTTGCGGGTGCACTTCGGGGTAGGCGGCGACCGAGATGTCGAAGGGCGCGAGCGCTGCCAGCCCCGCGACCAGGTCGGCGGCGTACGCGAAGCCCGCACCGTGCGGCCGATAGTGCCCCTGCCCGTGCGGCAGGTCGCCGCGCAGCGCGACCAGGTGGCGGATGCCCTGGTCCCAGTAGCCGCGGGCGATATCGAGGATCTCCCCGCGCGCGGCGTCGATGCAGGTGAGGTGCGGCGCCCCGGTAAGCAGCGTCTCGCTCTGGATGCGGGTCACCACGTTGTGAGTACGCTCGCGGGTGGAGCCGTCCGCGCCGTAGGTCACGGAAACGAAGCGCGGCGCAAGCGGCGCCAGGCGCTCGATGGATTTCCACAGCGTCGCTTCCATCGCGGCATCGCCCGGCGGAAAGAACTCGAAGGAAACCCGGATGGGCGGCTCCGTGGTGCCGAGCCCGCCGGCCGGCGGCGTGGCGCTCACCGGCCGCTCCGCGCGGGCAGCGCGCCGCC
>JBOIAH010000498.1:0-9589 GCA_050739055.1 Steroidobacteraceae bacterium
GTTCCCGGCCGCGAGGCCGGGAACCGCTTCGTTGGTGGAGGCGGGGGGACAGCACATCCGCGGCTTTCGCCGCGGGCTGGACTATGCCTTCGTCCGCGCACTGCTAGGGCGGTGCGTGGACGCGGAGCGTGTTATCCAGCCAATGGCCAGCTGGATCCTAGTGCCCGCCCAGGCGGTTTGCCGTCGGCGGGTCTATGAGTCTCTACAGGGCAGGTCTGAGGTTGGCCCTCTCCCTACCCCTCGGCGTTGCCATGCCGCCCCTCGCTGTGAGGGGCGCCGTCAGGTTTCGCCGATGTGAGCTCCGTTCTCAGCCAAACCTCACGGTCTGGCGCGACCCTCGATCGAACCCCCGTCCGTAAGTCCTAGACTTCAGGCTCTACGTACGTAGCTCTCTCTTTGTTTCTCGCGCGGCGCTACCCGAGGAGCAGGGAAGACGCAACGCCAGCGAACAGTGACTCTTAACGCCCCGGCCTGTCGCACGCACGGAGCGCGATACTGTGAACGCGTCCCCTGATTCGGTCGCACAGGCACGAGCCGGTCAGAGGTCAGCTGCGGTTAGGCAGCTAGAGCGTAGTTGTCGTCGTTGGCAACTATGATTTGCAGCATTATTTACGAGGGCACTGCGCCTCGGTACGCCCCTGAAGGTTCGTAACCCACGTCGAAACCGGTCGCCCCCTTCAGAAGTATCTCCGGCAGCATACCCGAAGGGCTGACGTACCGCTAAGCTAATGTTCAGCAAGGAATTTTAGCTTCAGAAAGCAAGCTACAGACGGCGTACCAGCGGTGAGTCCTGCGGCGGATCGACGCGAACCTGCCTCAGCCGCGACGCAGCAGCCGCGCCTTGTCGCGCTGCCAGTCGCGGTCTTTCTCCACCGCGCGCTTGTCGTGCTGCTTCTTGCCCTTGGCGAGCCCGACCTGCAGTTTGGCCCGACCGCTCTTCCAGTAAAGCTCCAGCGGCACGATCGTGTAGCCGCGACGCTCCACCGCGCCGATCAGGCCCTGCAGTTCGCTGTGATTGAGCAGCAGCTTGCGCGTGCGCACCGGGTCGGGGGTGACGTGGGTGGAGGTCGTGGGAAGCGGTGCGAGGTGAGCCCCGATCAGGAACGCCTCCCCGTCGCGCAGGTACACGTAGGCTTCCTTCAACTGCGCGCGACCCGCGCGCATGGCCTTGACCTCCCAGCCCTGCAGGACGAGGCCCGCCTCGTAGCGCTCCTCGATGAAATAGTCGAAGCGCGCCTTGCGGTTCTCGGCGATCAGGCGGGGTGTTGCTTCGGCTTTGGTCATCGGCTAAGCCTAATGTGACAATGACGCCATGCGGGAGGTCAAGCGCTCGGCGCTCGTCAATCAGCCGCCGGCCGCGGTGTTCGCGCTCATCAACGACATCGAGAGCTACCCGCAGTTTCTGCCGTGGTGCACCCATGCCAGCGTGCAGTCGCGCTCGCCGCTGGAGATCGTCGCCACCATCGGCGTGCGCCACGGAGGGTTGCGGGGCGAGTTCACCACCCGCAACGCGCTCGAGCCGTACTGCAGCATCCGCATGCAGCTGGTGAGCGGCCCGTTTCGCACGCTCGAGGGGCACTGGCTGCTGACGCCGGTGCAGGCCGACGGAGCCGACGGTTGCCGCGTGGATCTCGCCATGCGCTTCGCCTTGCGCAACGCCCTCACCGGCGTACTGTTAGAGCCGCTGTTTGCCAGCATGGTCGGATCGCTGGTGGACGCATTCGTGGCGCGCGCGCGGTCGCGGCGATGAGCCCGGCGGACGCGGGCGCCGCGGGATGCAAGCACTGCCTCGTGGTCTATGCGACCCGCGAGCGGCAGCGCATGTGGACCGTGGAGCTGCCGCTGAGCGCGACCATCGCCGATGCGCTCGCGGCGGCGCGTCGCGCCGCTGCGAGCGAGCCGGGCGTCGTCGACGCGCTCGCCTGGGACTCGAGTCCGGTCGGCATTTTCGGCGAGCCCCGCGCACGCAGCGAGCTGTGCGCGGACGGCGATCGCATCGAGATGTACCGGCCGCTGCGCGCAGATCCGCGCGCCGGGCGCCGCGCGCGCGTGCAGCAGGCGCGCCGGCGGGCAAAAACAGCCAAGCAGGGCTAGAGGCGCAGGGGCTCGAGGCGAGGGGCTAGATCTTCGGGAACTTCGACACCGAGGGACCCTGCTCGGGGGCCTGCGGCGCCGAATCCGGCACGTTGTCGCGCTTGAAACTCGTCACCTTATCTTCCTTGAAGAGCACGACGAGGTGGCGCTGCTGGGGCCGGTGCAGGCGGCCTCCCTGAAAGTAGTACAGGTAGTCCCAGCGGTCCTTGTCGAAGAGATTCGGGATCATCGGCGTTCCCAGCAGGTAGCGCACCTGGCTGCGGGTCATGCCGAGCTGCAGCTGACTGACGGTTTTGCCCACCAGGTAATTGCCCTGCTGGATGTTCAAGCGATAGACGCAGCCGGCGAGCGGCGTCGCGAGCAGTACCAGGGCGGTCAGTTCCGTGAATGATGGGCGCATGCGGGTCCGATGGAGGATAATCTACGCAAAGCTCATGATACCTGATCGCGAATCGCCCGCGCTCGAGGCGCGGGGGCGCTTCACCGGAGAGTTCCCTTGGAAGGCAAGGATCTGCGCAAAGCCGGTCTGAAGGTGACGCTGCCTCGCCTGAAGATTCTCGAGATCCTCGAGGGCAGCGCCACCCGCCACCTCTCGGCCGAGGACATTTACCGCACGTTGCTCGAGTCAAACGAAGACATCGGGCTCGCCACCGTGTACCGCGTGCTCACGCAGTTCGAAGCCGCGGGACTGGTCACGCGCCATCATTTCGAGGACGGCATGGCGGTGTTCGAGCTCAACCAGGGTACGCACCATGACCACATCGTGTGCCAGGATTGCGGCCGCGTGGAGGAGTTCATGGATTCCGGGATCGAGGCGCGCCAGACCGCCGTCGCGCACCGGCTAGGCTTCACCATCCGCGATCACTCGCTGATTCTCTACGGGCACTGCCAGCGCCCGAACTGCGCCTACCGCAAGCGGCGTGGGTAGTTAATGGCTGAAACGGCCTGCGGCCGTTTCAGCGGGCCACCCCAGAGCTGTAACGAACACGCGGGCAAAAGGCGTGGCTCGATACGCATCTGCCTATTCACCTCAGCAGCCGAGCACCTCGTAACAAGGTTGGCGCACGGGCTTTTGCCCGCGGACAGCATGCCGCTTCCTATCGTGGAATGATCCGGGGGTGAAAGGGCCTGCGGCCCTTTCGACTAGCGCCCCTTGGCCGCAGGGCGTGACTGGCTCGCGCTGTGCGCAGTGTCCGCGGCCTTCGCGCCCCCCGTCTGGGTGGCGCGCACTGCCCCGGTGAGCATGTCCCTGGCGTGCTCGCGCGCCTTGGCGGTGACCTCGACACCGCCCAGCATGCGCGCGAGCTCCTCGACGCGCTCGCCGTCGGCGAGCTCGGTGAGGCTGGTGCGGGTTGTGCGTCCGTCGGTGAGCTTGGTGACCCGCAGATGGTGGTGCGCCTGACAGGCGACCTGCGGCAGGTGCGTCACGCACAGCACCTGGCCGCGCCCGCCGAGCGCGCGCAGCTCGCGTCCCACGATCTCTGCGACCGCGCCGCCGATGCCCGAGTCGACCTCGTCGAACACCATGCAGCGTTTATCCTGCTCTGCGCATGACACCTGCACGGCGAGCGACAGGCGGGCGAGCTCCCCGCCCGAGGCCACCTTGGCGAGCGCACGCGGCGGCTGCCCCGGGTTGGCGGTGACGCGGAACTCGATCTGGTCGATGCCGTGCTGGCTGGGCTCCGCGTTGCCGTCCTGGGTCACGTCGGTTTCGAACCGCCCGCCCGCCATGCCGAGTGTCTGCATGCGCGCCGTGATGTCCTTGGACAGAGTCCGGGCCGCGCGCCCCCGCTTGCCGGACAATTCCTCGGCCTGGTTGCGGTAGGCCTCGAGCGCGCCCGCGAGCTCCTTGCGCAGCACGGCGAGGTCCAGATCCGCCCGCTCTAGCTCCGCGAGCTCCACCTGCAGCTGCCGGGTGCGCTCCGGGAGCTGCGCGGGAGCCACCCGGTGCTTGCGCGCCAGCTCCTCGATCGCCGCCAGCCGTCGTTCGACCTCGTCCTGACGCGCCGCGTCGACGTCGAGGGTCTCGCGGTAGCGCTCGAGCTCGCGCGCCGCCTCGCGGATCTGCACCGCGGCTTCCTCGATCATCGGCAGCACTGCGCCGAGCTTGGCATCGAGCGCCGCAAGTCCACGCAGCGCCTGCAGCGCGCGGCTCACGCCGGCGTGCGCGCTCGCGGTCTCGTTCTCGTACAGCTCGTCGAGCGCGGCTTGCGCGCCCGCGGCGAGCCGCCCGCGGTTGGCGAGCCGCGCGCCTTCCTCGGTCAGGGCGTGGATCTCGCCCTCGTGGAGCTTCAGGCCATCGAGCTCCTGTGCCTGGTAGCGCAGCAGCTCGAGTTTTGCATCGCGATCGCGTGCCTTGCTCTCCAGATCGAGCGTGCGGTTCAGCAGTCCGAGCCACACCCGGTGGGCGATACCCACCTGGCCGGTCAACGCGGTGAGGGAACCATAGCCGTCGAGCAGCTCGCGCTGCGGCCCGCCGCGGGTGAGGGACTGGAACTCATGCTGGCCGTGGATATCGATGAGGATGCTGCCCGCCTCGCGCAACGATTGTGCGGATACCGATTGGCCGCTGAGATAGGCGCGCGAGCGGCCGTCCGCGCCCACCACGCGGCGCACGACGAGCTCGGCACCGGCGCCCACCGACTGCTCCTCCAGCCACTGCTTCAGCTCGCGCGGCGCGTGGCTCAGGTCGAAGGTGCCGGAGACTTCGGCGCGCTCCGCGCCGTGGCGCACCACCTCGGCGCCGGCGCGGCCTCCGGCGAGCAGCTGCAGCGCATCGACCAGGATCGATTTGCCCGCGCCGGTCTCGCCGGTGAGCACCGTGAGACCGGCGCGCAACTCGAGCTCCACCGCGTCGATGATGGCGAAGTCGCGGATCTGAAGGTGAGTGAGCATCGCAGTGCCTCAGCGCTCGAAGCCGCCGCGGCCCCAGTGCAGCTTGGAGCGCAGCATCTTGTAGTAGTCATGCCCCACCGGGTGCAGCAGCGTGATGCGTTCGCTCGCGGCCTTCACCTCGAGCCGACCCCCGGGGATGAGAGCCCCGAGGGTCACGCCGTCGCAGGTGACCTGCGCCCGGGTGTCGGGGCGCTCGAGCAGCACCACGTCGATCACCGAGCGCGAGGAGACCACGATCGGACGGTCCGAGAGGGTGTGCGCGCAGATCGGCGCGATCACCAGCGCATCCAGGTGCGGCGCGATGATCGGCCCGCCGCAGGACAGGGCGTAGGCGGTCGAGCCAGTGGCGCTCGCGACGATGATGCCGTCGCCATCGTGGGTGTTGACATATCGCTGGTCGACGCGGGTCTCGAAGTCGAGCGTGCGGCCGGTTTCGTGTTTCTGCATGACCACGTCGTTGAGCGCCAGCGCCTGGGCAACCTCACCGGTGGCGCCGTGCAGCTGCGCGGCGAGCATCGGCCGCTCGTCCGCCTGCAGCGCGCCGCGCAGCGCCGCATCCACCGCGGGCAGCATGTCCTGGGGCATGACGTCCGTGAGGAACCCCAACCGCCCGCGGTTGACCCCCAAGAGCGGCACGCCGTGGCGCGCGACCAGCCGCGCCGCGTAGAGCAGGGTGCCGTCGCCCCCCACGGCGATGACCAAGTCGACGCGGGCGCCGATATCGCGCTCCGGCACACGCACCACGCCGGGGGCGTCGGTTCCGGGGGCCGCATCGCTCACCAGCACCTCAACGCCGCGGCTCTTCAGGTGCGGCAGGAGCGCAGTCACGGTCTCCGCGACGCGCGGATCGGTGAACCTGCCGAGCAGCGCACAGCTGCGAACGGGGAAGGCCATGGGCCAAGCCTTAAAGCGTCACCTCGCCAGCATCGCGAGGCGGGTCTTTGTAGCACGGTGGCGCGGGCGGTAGCCAATGCAGCGGGTCACATCTGCCGGACACCGCGGCCGGCGCGTCCGCAAGTGGGGGGCTTGCTTGACGGTCGCCGCGCCCGACAGCTAGCTTTCCCCCGTTGACTGTGCATGATGAGAGGTCACGCGCACACAAGGGCTGTATGGCGCACGAATCGCGGGACGAGGCCTTAGGCGAGCGGGCTCAGCACCTGCTGCGGATATTGATCGAAAGCTACATCCGCGATGGCCAGCCGGTGGGCTCGCGCGCCCTGTCGCGCGAATCCGGGCTGCAGTTGAGCTCCGCGACAGTACGCAACGTCATGGCCGATCTCGAGGAGCTCGGTTTCGTGGCCTCCCCGCATACCTCCGCGGGTCGCATTCCCACCGACAAGGGATACCGCTTTTTCGTCGACACGCTGCTGCAGCTGCGCCCGCTCGATGAGGCCGCGAGCGCCGAGCTGCGCCGCCAGTTCGAGGCGAATCGCGACAGCTCCACTGACCTGATCGCCACGGTCTCGCAGCTGCTCTCGAGCGCGACCCAGCTCGCCGGCGTCGTGACCGTGCCGCGCGCCCGGCAGGCCTCGATCAGCCAGATCGAGTTCGTCGCGCTGTCGGAAAACCGCGTGCTGGTCGTGCTGGTGTTCAACGACCGCGAGGTGCAGAACCGCATCATCCAGCTCGAGCGGCATTACTCGCCCGATGAGCTCAAGCGCGCCTCGAACTATCTGAACGAGCAGTTCCGCGGCCGCACGCTGCGCGAGGTGCGCCAGGAGATCCTGCGCCAGCTCTCCGAGACCCACGCCCACATGAATCAGATCATGCTGGATGCGATCGCGGTGGCGCAGCAGGTGTTTGAAGGCGGGGGCGAGGGCCGGCGCGAGTACGTCATCAAGGGCGAGACCAATCTGATGGGCATGGCGGAGCTCACCAGCGTCGAGAAGCTGCGGCGCCTCTTCGAGGCCTTCAACGAGAAGCGCGACTTCCTGCACCTGCTGGATCAGAGCCTGAAGGCCGAAGGGGTGCAGATCTTCATCGGCCACGAATCGGGGTACCAGATCCTGGACGATTGCAGCCTGGTCACCGCGCCCTATGCCGACGGGGAGTCCGTGGTCGGGGTGCTGGGGGTGATCGGGCCGACGCGCATGGCCTACGAGCGGGTGATCCCGATCGTCGATATGACGGCTAAACTGCTCGGCGCCGCCTTGAATTCGCGGCGCTGAGCCCCACGCACCTTCGCCGGTGCCCACCCGCGCACCGGCGCCACCCGTGCGAGTGCGCGGGAGCGGCACGCGGCTGAGCGCCGAACCGAGGGGTAAATTTTTGGAGGTCTTTGCCAGATGACTGCCAACGAGTCCGGACGGGACCGACAGAGCAACACCGCGGCCGAGCCCACCACGGTGCTGCCCGAGACGGCGGCCCAGCTGGTGGAGCTCGAGCGCCTGAGCCAAGCGCTGGCCGAGTCCGAGCAGCGCGCCCGCAGCCACTGGGAGCAGTACCTGCGCGCCGTCGCGGAGCTGGACAACGTACGCAAGCGCGCGCAGCGCGATATCGAGGCGGCGAACCGCTACGGTCTGGAGAAGTTCGCCGCGGAGCTGCTGCCGGTCCGGGACAGCCTGGAGCTGGCGGTGCAGAACGCCGCCCGGGCGGACGTGCGCAGCCTCACCGAGGGGCAGGTGGCGACGCTGCAGCTTCTGACCCGGGCGCTGGAAAAGCTCGGGGTCACCCCCATCGACCCGCTGGGTGAGCCCTTCGATCCAGCCCGCCACGAGGCGATGATGACCCAGGAATCGGTCACCGCCGAACCGAACTCGGTGCTGCAGGTGGTACAGCCGGGCTACGAGCTCAATGGGCGGCTGCTGCGGCCGGCGCGGGTGGTGGTGGCCCGTGCGCCAGCGTAGTGGCTTGCCCAGGGGTTGGTGCGCCCGCGTAGTGGGCGAGCGGCGGGTTCGCGCCGGCGTAGCGGGCCGGGGCGAAGGATTTGCGCAGGGCCGGGCTTGAAAGTGCCGGCGGCCACCCCTAAGAAGTGGCCCTAGAATGTCCCTCTTTAGCGAGAGATTTCCGGCGGAGTGACCCCATGGCAAAGGTAATCGGCATCGATCTGGGCACGACCAACTCGTGCGTGGCCATCATGGAAGGCGGCAAGCCGCGTGTCATCGAGAACAGCGAGGGCGATCGTACCACCCCCTCGATCGTGGCGTTCAGCAAGGACGGCGAAGTGCTGGTGGGCCAGCCCGCCAAGCGCCAGGCCGTGACCAACCCGCACAACACCCTGTTCGCGATCAAGCGCCTCATCGGCCGCAAGTTCGAGGACGAGGTCGTGCAGCGGGACATCAACATGGTCCCCTACAAGATCACCCGCGCCGACAACGGGGATGCCTGGGTGGATGTGCAGGGCAAGAAGATGGCGCCGCCGGAGATCTCGGCGCGCGTGCTCATGAAAATGAAGAAGACCGCCGAGGACTATCTCGGCGAGGCGGTCGCCGAGGCGGTGATCACCGTGCCGGCGTACTTCAACGATTCACAGCGCCAGGCGACCAAGGACGCGGGCCGCATCGCCGGCCTTACGGTCAAGCGCATCATCAACGAGCCCACCGCGGCGGCGCTCGCCTACGGCCTGGACAAGCAGGGCGGTGACCGCAAGATCGCCGTCTACGACCTCGGCGGCGGCACCTTCGACATCTCCATCATCGAGATCGCCGAAGTCGACGGCGAGCGCCAGTTCGAGGTGCTCTCGACCAACGGCGACACGTTCCTCGGGGGCGAGGACTTCGATCTGCGCATCATCAATTTCCTGGCCGAGCAGTTCCAGAAAGAGTCCGGCGTCGACGTGCGCCAGGACCCGCTCGCCATGCAGCGCCTGAAGGAGGCGGCGGAAAAGGCCAAGATCGAGCTGTCGTCGACCCAGCAGAGCGACGTCAACCTGCCGTACATCACGGCGGATGCCTCGGGGCCGAAGCACCTGAACATCAAGCTGACGCGCGCCAAGCTCGAGTCCCTCGTCGAGGACCTGGTGCAGAAGACCGTGGGCCCGTGCCGCACGGCCATGAAGGACGCGGGCGTTTCCAACGCCGACGTCGCCGAGGTGATCCTCGTGGGAGGCCAGACCCGCATGCCGCTGGTGCAGAAGTACGTCAAGGACTTCTTCGGCAAGGAGCCGCGCAAGGACGTCAACCCCGACGAGGCGGTTGCGGTTAGCGCCGGGATCCAGGCCGGCGTGCTCGCCGGCGAAGTGAAGGACGTGCTGCTGCTGGACGTCACCCCGCTGTCGCTCGGCATCGAGACCCTCGGCGGCATCATGACCAAGCTCATCGAGAAGAACACCACCATCCCGACCAAGGCGTCCAACACGTTTTCGACCGCCGACGACAACCAGACGGCGGTGACCATTCACGTGCTGCAGGGCGAGCGCGACCGGGCGGCCGACAACAAGTCGCTCGGCAAGTTCGACCTGTCCGACATTCCGCCCGCGCCACGCGGCATGCCGCAGATCGAGGTGTCCTTCGACATCGACGCCAACGGCATCCTCAACGTGTCGGCCAAGGACCTGGGCACCGGCAAGGACCAGAAGATCGAGATCCGCTCGGGCTCGGGTCTGTCCGACGACGAGATCAAGCGGATGGTGACCGACGCCGAGTCCCACGCCGAAGACGAC